>JBFYZM010000183.1:0-4266 GCA_041309505.1 Candidatus Krumholzibacteriota bacterium | reverse complement strand
GGGAGTGTCCACGCTATTCCCGCCACCCGCTATTCCACGATCGTGATCGTCGCGATCTTGTCCCCCTTCTTGATCTTCTTCACGATGTCGAGGCCCTCGATCACCTTGCCGAAGAGCGTGTACTCGCTGTTCATGAGGGGAAGATGCTTCCTGCATATGTAGAATTGCGTCTTCGCGCTGTCGTAGTCGTCGGGAAACCTCGCCATCCCGACCATGCCCTCCTCGTGCGTGAGCTTCTGGCTGAACATCTCCCCTTCGATCTTCGGAAGCTCGCTGTCGACCGCGCCCGTCTGGATGACGTACGACTCGACCCTGTGGAACCAGAGACCGTTGTAGAAGCCCGGGCGCACGAGGCTCGTGATCCGCTCGACGGCCTTCGGCGCCTCCTTCGGGTAGAGCTCAACGACGATATCGCCGTACTTCTCCGTCGTGATCACCATGCGGGGAAGAGCCTCCGCGACGGCCTTCCCCTCCTCGCCCGCGGCGGTCGCCGCCGTGTCGGTCTGGGGACAGACCGGCGCGGGGACGAGCATGCAGAAAAGAACGACGGGGAAAAAGACCGCTCCGCACAGGAGAACCCGGCGGACGGCCACGGGAAGAGCGTTGCATACGCGGACCATAACGGCACCCCCATTCCGTTAAAAGCAAAGCCTCCCCATCGCTGGGGAGGCTCCGTGTGAACCAATCGCACGCGCGCCTGCGGCTGCGTCGGACTCGTTCAGTCTATCCCTGCGCCTTCTTTTGCTCAGCAATCTTCTTGAGTCTCACCTGCCTGTCGATCTGTTTCTTCGCCGAATCGATCCACTGCGGATCCTTCGTGGCGAGGACTCTCTCGAACATCGCGATCGATTCGTCGAAGCTTTCGAGCTTCGAGAGCGCGGCTCCCCACTGGTAGTAGAGGAGCGCCGCCGACTGGCCCGAGTTTCCCTCCAGGCCGCGCTTCGCCGAGGCGATCGCCTTCTGGTACTGGCCGAGATCGTTGTACACGAGGGCGAGAATGCCGCTGATGTACGGATCGTTCCCCTTGAGCTCGAGCGTCCTCTCGAGCTCGACGGGGGCTTGCGCCCTGCGATCGGGCATCTGCGAGAGAACGAGCCCGAGGTTCTGATGATACGCCGCCTCGTCCGGGAACTGCTTGGTGAGCTCCTCGAAGACGGGAAGGGCGTTCTCGAAATCCTTCTTCTTCATGTACGCCGAGCCGAGCTGCACCTTGAATCGGTAGTTGTCGGGAGCGACCTCGGTCGCCCGTTTCAGATACTCGATCCGCTTGTCGTCGTTCCCCTTCTTCTCGTAGAGCGAGGCGAGGGTCCCGATCGACGTGGCGTCGTCCGGCTGGGCGGTAACGGCCATTTCATAATGATAGATCGCCCTGTCCGTATCGTTCTTCTTCAGGTAGATGAAACCGAGAGATACGTGTCCGTCGTAGCTCAGGGAATCCATCGAGATGAGCTTCCCGTAGAATTCCTCGGCCTTATCCATATTCTCGACCTGGAGGTAGGCGCGGCCGAGCGAGCCGATAAACGACGCGTTGTTGGGCGAGAGCGCGAGCGCCTTGTGATATGCGTCGATCGAGCCCTGGAAATTCTTGATCTTCATGTACGTTCTGCCGAGCTCGGCCCAGGCGTCGAGGAAGTTCGGCTCCAGCGCCGTCGCCGTCTTGAGCTGGCTCACCGCTTCGTCGTAGTTGCTGGCCGAGAGGAACTGCAGGGCCGACTGGTAGTGAATCTTGGCGGGCGTGATATTCCGCTCGAAGCCGGCCTCATCCTTGGACGTCATTTTCCCTGATTCGTCGCCGGTCGCGACGTCCTTGTTCCCACCTGAAGCGCAGCCGAAAACCGCGAGGAACACGATACCCGACAAGAGAACGAGTGCTTTCTTCACAATTTCTCCTTTTCCAGGCCAAAGGTCCGTATGCCCCGGGTTCACACCGCCTCCCCCCCCCATAATTAGGTCAACGGGCTCATCCCTGTCAAGACACGAGTTCGCCTCACGGCCGGGGCGGCGGAACGTCCTCTCCCGCGGGCGCGAGCAGCGCCTGCTGAAGAATCGCGATATTCTCCCTCGCCCTGTCCGCGAGATCGCTTCCCGGAGCGTACGCAACGACCTTTTCCCACTCGACGAGCGATTCCTTGAACATGCCCCCTTCCCAGAAGAATATGGCGAGGTAGTAATGCGGCTGGGGATCGAGCGAATCGATCGCAAGGGCCTTCGTGAGATGCGCGTCGGCGGCCTCGTACTCCCCCGTGCCGAAGAGCGCGTAGGCGGCGTGGGCATGCGCGAGAAGATCGTTCGGATTCGCCTCGACCGCTTTTTCGAACATCTCGATCGCCGCGTCGCGCCTGTTTTGCCCGTCGAAGATCACCCCCATGTTCACGTACGCCTTGGAAAAACGCGGGGAGAGCGCGGCGGCTTTCGCGTAGTAATGCAGCGCCGAATCCGGCATCTCTCCCTCGTGGAACGCGACGCCGAGCTGGAAGAAGATTTCGGGATCGTCCTTTCGCGTTTCGAGGAGATACGAAAGGTACGCGATGCGAGGACCCGGCGCGAGCCCCTCGAGCACCAGGCCGAGCGAATCCTGCCCGGACGGAGACGCGGATAGGGGACCGGCCGGAACCGCTATCGAGAGGGAGAGCATGAGCAGGAAGATACGAAGCGGACGAATCATGATCCGGGACCTCCTCGGACCGTTCGTCAGCGCGGCGTCTTGCGCCTCGACCAGGTCTCCGAAGCGCTCAGGCCGAGCGCCATTCTGAAAACGCGCTCGTCCACGCCGTTAGCGCCGACCGATCCGATCTGCCCGATCTCGAAAGAGAGGTCGATCTTTCCCGGACCTCCGGGGAGATCGAAGCCGGACCCGAACGTGATGAAGCGCGACTTCACGGGATTTCCGGCGGGATACTCGAGATGCCAGCGGTTTTCGTAGAAACCGAGCCGCAGGGGAATTCTCGTGAAGAAGCTCCCCGTCTGGATGGGGCGCTTCTCGACGCCGAACGCCACGAGCCTCTCGTCCCCTATCGAGCCGGCCAGCTGATCGAATCCCCGGGTCTCCGGGGCGCCCCGGGTCCAGAAATGGGCGCTCACCCAATAGCGCTCGGTGATTCCGAACGCGGCGCCGGCTTCCCAGGAAGATGGAAGCTCGAAACGCCACGCCGCGATCGAATCGAATTCGGCGCGGCTGTACGTGAATGTCTCGTCCCCCTCGTACTCGACGCCGCTGTTCCATCCGAGACCGAGGGAAATCCGGGGATGGACGCTCAGGAGCATGGATCCGGACCAGGAGCTTCCGGAAAAGCTCCTCACGCGTCTCGATTCGACCGACGAGTAATACGGCTTCTTGTACTCCACCACGTAGGCGTCCTCTATGGAGCCGCGCTCGATATGATAGACGCCCGCGACGCGCGCCCACGACACGGGCCTCCAGGCGAGGGACAACGGCACGTTGAAGAGGCCGCTTCGATGACGGTACACCTCGTATGCGGTCGCCGAGTTCTCGATCGGATATTCGAAGGTGAAATCTCCCTTGCCCGCGAACTCCGTGCGGTAGCCCAATCCGAGCACGAGACCCTTTCGCAGCGGCACGCCGAACATGACGGACGGAAGCTGAAACCGGCTTTCGTACGCGGCTTCGCTCCCGCTCCTGACGTTCGAAACGCTCAGGATCTCCACGAGGGAAAACGTGAGACGGCTCAGATCCGCCAGCGACGCCGGATTCGCCGCGACGGCGCCGGCGGAATCGATCACGGCGTACGAGGAAAGCCCGAGGGCACGGTAGCGCGCGCTGCCGGTGAACCCGTGCTCGCCGAGATAGTTGAGGCCGAAGATCGATTGGGCGAACGCCGGAGTGTTCGGCACAGCCGCGAGAACGAGCGCCGTCGCGAGCGCGGCGGCGAAGATTCTGTTTCTCATCGCGTGCCTCCGAAATCGGCGGGAAGCGAATAGAATATCTCTATGTACGGGGCGTCGACGCCCCCCGGCGATACGAAGGATACCCGCTGGATGCGGCTCGATTCCAGGTTCGACTGCAAAACCAGTCCCGTGTTAGCGCGGGCGTTCCTGAGGAGATCGCCCATGTAGCCCCTGAGAGGCAGCTTGAGCGTGGTCGAGACGGTCGGCTCGAGCGAGTTCTGGTCGATGCCCGTGCCCTCGAGAAAGCCCGCCGAAAGAGTATCGGCCGAATCGGGCGCGTAGAGATAGTAGCTGAGCAGGCCCGAATATCCTATCACGAGCTGCTCGCCGGTCGTTCCCCCGAATCCCTGGTCTCCCCGC
>JBFYZM010000182.1:0-2764 GCA_041309505.1 Candidatus Krumholzibacteriota bacterium | reverse complement strand
CCGGGGGCGCAGCGAGCTTTGCGAGCGAGCACCGGCGGGGTGCAATCGCCGACAGGACCCGCGTATCATGCGAGCACGGGCGGGGTGCAATCGGTGACAGGACCCGCGTATCTAATGCACGATCTTCGCGCCCGTCGCGGTGTCTCCGTAGATATAGAGGGCGTAGGGAAGGAGGCTCTTCTTGCTCTTGATGGCGTAGTCGAACTGCCCCGGCCCGTTGAAGCGGATTTCCTGGCTGTTGCTCGGGAAGAAGTTCCATCCGGCCCCGCCTCCGGCGATGCAGTAATCGAAATCGTCGACGACCCTGCCGTTATAGAACTGGAGCCAGATCGTATTCAGCAAGGCGGGATACTTGCTTTCCATCGCGTAGTACGAAGTGAGCGCGATCTGAACGTTCTTGATGTTCTGCACGACGACCGCCACCTCGGCGGCCTTCTTCGATTTGTAGAAGTTCGATATGACGATCGTGGCGAGAAGCCCGATGATCTCGACCACGATGAAGAGCTCGAGAAGCGTGAAGCCGGCTATGCCGATGCGGCGGATCCACGGTTTCTTTCGCCCGTTGCGCCGCGACGGCCCTGCCAAAATGCTACGGCTGCTTCGCATTGTGCATTCCTCCGGGTGCGAAGTTTCGTCCCAGGTCGCTGCCGAACTATGCCGATGGAAAAGACAGCAAGAAACATGACAAAAAAGAAGCGGCCCCCGCCAGAGGGCGAGGGCCGCGCAACACATTATCGATAAACCATTTGTGCTTGAAATGCCGATCAGACGGATTCGACCTTCTTGACCTCGGGCACCTTCTCCTTGAGAACCCTCTCGATTCCGAACGCAAGGGTCATTTGCGACATGGGACAACCCGCGCACGATCCCTTGAGCTTGAGCTTCACGACCCCGTCGACGATGTCGACGAGCTCGACGTCTCCCCCGTCGGCCTGGAGGCTCGGGCGAATCTGGTTCAGTATCTCTTCCACTCTTTCTCTCATCGAATCTCACCTCCGCGCTGGAACGGGGTAAAGATAGCAGGTTCCCCATATCATTCCAAGCTAAAAGGGGCCGGAAAAAACAATTCTTGTTTTCGCGCGGCGGCGGCGTACGATCCGCCCGAAAGCGCATATGCATGATTTAATCCGGAACTTTTCGGTCGCAAACCGCGTAAAAGAATTTGACAGATCGCCGATGGCTTTGCATATTAGGAGTGAAAGAGAGACCGAAGAAACAGAAAAAGGATAGTAGAAAAAATAATCGGATTTCTCGCGTGTCCTGATAGAGAGCCTAACCCACCTAGTTCCCCAGGACCAGTACCCCCACTCGTACCCCACCACGTTCGCAGCTAATTTGATGCGTTTTGGTGCGCTCAAATCAGCCGTGGGCGAAGTCTGCCCGAATGAAAAAGGGGGTGATGGACAATTCGAAGGGCGATTCAAATCGGATCGAATGGCGACCTGTGTTCAACTCAAGCTTTTCCAAGTTATGGGGGGAAAGAGCTATGAAAAAATGGTTGGCTGTTGCTCTCTGCGTATGTTTCGTCGCGTCGCTTGCCAGCGTCGTGTCCGCGCGCGAAACTGCGAACCCGAGAGTCAGAATGAACCGCGCCGTGTCGGAGAACGAGTTCCCCGAGCTCAAGGATCCGGGCCTGCGCGGCTATTATGAAGCTTCGGCAGTCGATACGTACTATCTTGTCTGGTACACCTTCGAATCGAACAATTGGCAGGGCTGGTCGCGCCTCGACCGTACCTCGCAAATCGACACGTTCTTCCATGTCGACGATTTCAACGCGCTCGGCGGCGGCAATTACGGCCGGCTCGTGCCCATCTCCGGCGCCAAATCGATGTGGTGCGGCGTCCGGGCGAACTCCGCGGATCCGTATCTCTGCGGATGGCTGACCGCTCCCGGCTACGGCGACAACTGGGTTCAGGATTTGCAGACCAACTCCTTCAGCTTCGCCGGCGTGATAACGCTGTCGTATCACGGCATATTCGATTCCGAGGTCGGATACGATTATACCTATGTCCAGTATGACGCCGGCGGCGGCAACTGGCAGACTTTCGCAACGTACGACAACGTCGTCGATACGGTCGCCACCGACTACATCACGACGACGCAGGCGAAAACGAAGCTCCGCTTCCACTTCGTCGCGGACGGCGGCTTCAGCGACGAGGACGGCAACTGGAACTCGGACGGCGCCGCGATCCTCGACGACATCGTCGTGAGAGACGGCGGCGGGCTCATCAACAACACCGAGACCTTCGAGACCGCCCGCGTCAACGCGACCGACGTCGGCATCTGGCATGCCCGGCCCGGCCCGGCGTATGGAACGTACTCGGGTCTCAAGAACAACCTGATGGACAAGGATCCGTGCGGCGACAACTTCGGCACGCAGGTCGTGTTCTTCATCGGCTCGCCGAACCCGAGCTCGAGCTACCCGGGTCTCTACGACACGCCGTTCTGCCAGGGCGCCGGCGGGACTTCGGCTCCGTGCCAGAACGATTACATCGTATCCCCCGTCATCGACATGACGAGGTACTCGACGGCGAAGAACAGCACGCAGGATGCGAACATTCCGGCGGGCGATCTCTCGCTTCTCGGCGGCACGCTGATGGAGTATACGGTGTATCGCGATCTCGCGGTGCCGAGCCTCGTGTTTTACGAGGAATACGTTCGGAACATCGTGAACGGCTGCCCGGGCCCCTGGCTGAACGACGCATGGGTATGGTACGGGGAGAACCAGGATTACATCTACTCCGCGTACGACGTGAGCCATTTG
>JBFYZM010000181.1:0-17181 GCA_041309505.1 Candidatus Krumholzibacteriota bacterium | reverse complement strand
ATAGAGTTATGTAAACCAATACGTGAAGCCGAATTGTCCCGCGATCTCGAGGCGGTTCAGCAGGAGACGGCATACGCATGCGAGGAGCTCGCGACGCTGGCGGAGAGCCTGAGGTTTCTCTCAGCCGGGGGCGGGGAGGATTCGGTCTTCTGGCTCGACTGGGGTCCCGACGGAGCGCTCAGGGAGATGTGCGGATCTCCGCTCGCGGTGGATCGTTCCTTCGCCGATTATCTCGAGGGAGTCCTAGGCTCGGCCGTTTTCACGTCGTCAACCCTCTCCCAGAACGGGAGTTTCGCGCTGCTCAGGGATCGTCTCGGCATGAGATTTCTCTCGTCGAAGCCGCGCGAGCTCATCGTTCCGTCGCCGTTTCCATTCGACGAGAATTGCCTCGTGCTCGTCGTTTCCGGCCTCGGCGATCCGAATCACGACGGTTTCGCCGCGCCGGTCGCGGAGCTCGTCGGCGGGCTCGCCGCAGGGATCGGGCGCAGGACAATGGTGCTTTTCACCTCGTATCGTCTCTGCAACTCCGTCGCGGAAGCGCTCGCGGATCGCGGTCTCGAGCGCCCCGTTCTCGTGCAGGGGGCTGGAGAGAGTCGGGAGGCGTTGTCGGGAAAGCTGCGGAAGCACGAGGGAGGGGTGCTTCTCGGCGTGGCGAGCTTCTGGGAGGGCGTCGATTTTCCCGGAGAGGAGCTCGAGATGCTCGTCATTCCGAAGATTCCGTTCCCGGTTCCCTCCGAGCCGATCGTCGAGGCCCGATCGCAGAGGCTCTCTGCGCTCGGAGAGAGTCCGTTCGAGAAGCTCTTCCTGCCCGAGGCGATCCTCAGGATGCGGCAGGGATCCGGGCGTCTTATCAGGCGCATGAGCGACCGCGGCGTCATCGTCATCCTCGATTCGCGTCTCGGGGTCAGGCCGTATGGGGAAACGATCCTTTCGTCGCTGCCGTCGAGGAACATCGAGCACGTGACGGTCGAGGAATGCGTCGCGCGCGCCGCGCGGTGGTTCGCCGGAACGTGAGCGCGCTTTGGAGTTGCCCCACCGGCGCAAAAGCCGTATCGTCAAAGGGAAATTCCAGTATTCCGGAGGTGAGGATCGTATGCACAAACGAATCATCAGAGCGCCGCGCGGGAACGCGATCAGCTGCAAGAGCTGGTTCACGGAGGCGCCGCTCCGCATGCTCATGAACAACCTCGATCCCGAGGTCGGGGAGCGCCCGGAGGATCTCGTCGTCTACGGGGGGCGCGGCAAGGCCGCCCGGAACTGGGAATGCTACGACGCGATCGTGAGCACGCTGCGCGGCCTCGAGTCGGACGAGACGCTCCTCGTTCAATCGGGAAAACCGGTGGCCGTTTTCAGAACGCACGAGGACGCGCCGCGCGTGCTGATCGCCAATTCGCTTCTCGTCCCGAAGTGGGCGACGTGGGAGAGCTTCTGGGATCTCGAAGCGAAGGGGCTCACGATGTACGGTCAGATGACGGCCGGCTCGTGGATGTACATCGGCACGCAGGGAATTCTGCAGGGAACGTTCGAGACCTTCGCCGAATGCGCTCGCCAGCGTTTCGGGGGCACTCTCGCGGGACGATTCGTCCTCACCGCCGGGCTCGGCGGGATGGGCGGGGCGCAAACCCTCGCGGTCACCATGAACGGCGGCGTCTGCCTCGCCGTCGAGGTCGACGCGGAGCGGATCAAGAGGCGCATCGAGACGCGCTATTGCGACGAGATGGAGTCCGATCTCGACGCGGCGCTTGAGAAGGTGCGCCGGGCGGTGAGGGAAAAGAAGGCCTGGTCCATAGGGCTCCACGCGAACGCCGCCGACGTTTTTCCCGAGCTCGCCCGCCGCGGCGTCGTTCCGGACATCGTCACGGATCAGACCTCGGCGCACGACGCACTCAACGGCTATATCCCTCGAGGATACGACATGAATCGGGCCGCCGAGCTCAGGAAGGCGAATCCCGACCGCTACGTCAAGGAGGCGATCGAATCGATCGTCATCCACGTGCGCGCGATGATCGATTTGCAGGAACTCGGGGCGGTCGTTTTCGATTACGGCAACAACATCCGCGGTCAGGCCGAGAAGGGGGGGCTCTCGAACGCCTTCGCCTTCCCGGGCTTCGTGCCCGCGTTCATCCGGCCGATGTTCTGCACGGGCAAGGGGCCGTTCCGCTGGATCGCGCTTTCGGGAGACGAGAAGGACATCTTCCGCACGGACGAGCTCGCCCTCGAGCTCTTTCCCGATAACGAATCGCTCTGCCGCTGGATCAAGCTCGCGCGGGAACGGGTGGCCTTTCAGGGGCTTCCGGCCCGCATCTGCTGGCTGGGCTACGGCGAGAGGGAGCGTTTCGGGATCGCCCTGAACGATCTCGTCGCGAAGGGCGAATTGTCCGCTCCCGTCGTCATCGGCCGCGATCATCTCGATTCCGGCTCCGTCGCCTCCCCGTATCGCGAGACCGAGGCGATGCGGGACGGAAGCGACGCGATCGCCGACTGGCCGATCCTGAACGCCCTGCTCAACGCCTCCTGCGGGGCCGCCTGGGTCTCGGTGCATCATGGCGGGGGGGTAGGAATGGGGCTTTCGATCCACGCCGGGCTCGGCGTCGTGGCCGACGGGACGACGAAAGGGCGCGAAAAACTGGCCCGCTGCCTGCGGTGCGACCCTGGCACAGGGATTGCAAGACATGCGGATGCTGGATATGAGATAGCCATTGAAAAGGCGAAAGATGCAGGGCTTCACATACCAATGCTCAAGAAATGAAGCCTGATTCCGGCGGGCGTTTCAGCCCGTCGTATATGGGTTTGCGATTGAGGATTTGCATTTTGAGCAGCTCTTGAAGGCTGGCTTGTTGCATACAAAGGAGTGGCGCTTGCCCCAGACCATCGATCTGTTGCTTTGCGGCGCCGGACAGCTCGTAACCTGCCGCGGTTCCGAAAAGGGACCGAAGCGTGGCAAGAATCTATCCGATCCCGGCATTGTTTCCGACGGGGCGCTTGCCGTTACCGGGGGAAGCATCGTCGCCGCGGGCGCCCGCGCCGAGGTCGAAAAAGCGATCGGCGGGGCGAAGATCTCCCGGACGATCGATGCGGGCGGACGCGTCGTGCTGCCGGGCTGGGTCGATCCGCATACGCACGCCGTGTTTTCGCGCTATCGCGCGGACGAGTACGAGGCGCGCATTCGGGGTGAAGGTTACCTCGAGATCGAGCGCCGCGGGGGCGGGATCCGGAGAACGGTCCGCGAGGTGAGGGAGATGGACGAAGAGCGCCTCTTCGAGGTGAGCCGCAGGCGGCTCGCGAAGATGCTCGAGGGGGGAACGACCACCATCGAGATCAAGAGCGGCTACGGGCTCGAGCTCGAGGCCGAGCTCAAGATGCTCCGTGTCATCGCCCGCCTCGCTCGAGAGACCCCGCTCGACGTCGTGGCGACGTTCATGGGCGCGCATCAGAAGCCTCCCGAATTCGACGATACGAGGGCGTATCTGCGGGTCGTCATCGACGAGATGATCCCCGCGGTCGCGCGGCAGAAGCTCGCCGAGTTCTTAGACGTTTTCTGCGAGAAGGGCGTGTTCGACGTCGAGGAAACGCGGGAAATCCTCGAGGCGGGTCGCTCGGCCGGTTTCGGTCTGAAGGTGCACGCGGACGAGATCACGCCGATGGGAGGCGCGGAGCTCGCCGCGCGGATGGGCGCGATCTCCGCCGAGCATCTCACGAAGATATCGAGCGCCGGGATACGCGCGCTCGCCGAATCCAATACGATCGCCGTTCTGCTGCCGAGCACGACCTTCGCCCTCGGCTCGCGCGATTTCGCTCCGGCGCGGGAGATGATCGAACGGGGAGTCGCCGTGGCGCTCGCGACCGATTTCAATCCGGGGAGCTCTCCTTCGTGCTCGATGCCGTTCGCGGTCGCCGTCGCCTGTTCCCAGATGCGCATGACTCCGGCCGAGGCGATCAACGCGGCGACGATCAACGCGGCGCACGCCGTCGGCAGGGGCGCCGGAGCGGGTTCCCTCGAGAAAGGGAAGAAAGCGGATTTCGTCGTGTACGACGTCGAGGACTACCGTGAGATTCCGTCGCGTGCGGGAGCCGACCACGCGATCACCGTCGTCAAGAACGGCGCCGTCGTCCGGGAACGCCCCGCGTTCGAGACGGCAAGCGAGGTCGGGTTTTGAGCAAGGCGAACCAGATACGTCAGAAGGCGCAGGAATTCCTGGGCAAGGGCCATATCGACAAGGCCATTCAGGAATACCGCCGCCTCATCACGATCGAATCGAAGAACCCGAATCTCTACAACGAGCTCGGCGACATTTACCTGCGCGCCGGAGACAAGGCGCAAGCGGTGCAGAATTTCGAAAAGGCCGCGACGATCTACGAGAAGGTCGCTCTCTACAACAACGCGGTCGCCGTCTGCAAGAAGATCCTGCGGGTCGATCCCGAGAAGATCGACACCATGTTCAGACTCGGGGAGCTCAGGGCGAAACAGAAGCTCACCGGCGAAGCGGTCATGTTTTTTACGCAATACGTCGAGGCCATACTCGAGAATCCGCAGACCCTGCTCCCGCGTGCCCAGAAGGAAGTCGACCTCATGCTCGAGCTCATGCCGTCGAGCGAGCCGATACTCGCGAAGGCGGTCGAGATCTACGAGCAGCTCGGAATCAAGCTCGGAACGATCGAGCTCTACCGGAAGCTCATCGCGTTCGCGGAGCAGGAGGGGGATTCGAAAGGGCAAACCCGTTACGCGCAGAGGATGGAGGAGATCAAGGCGACGCTTTCGTCCGCGGAGCTCGAGAAGATCCGGCAGGGCGAGACCGGCGCGGGAGGGTCGCCGGAGGGCGCGGACGCGATAGCCGGAGAGATGTCGCCGCCGCCGGCCGATATCCCGGCCGCGGAAGTTGATTCCGATGAGCCCGCCGCGGCTTCTCCGGCAGATTCCGCACCTGCGCCTCCCGACTCCGAACCGGCGCGCGCCGAGGTCGAAGCGGAGGCCGGGAACGGCACGCCGGACGAAACGGGCCTCGATGCCGGTTCGGACGAAGCGGTGGAAGAGGCGGAGATGGTCGCCGCGATGAGCCAGGGGCGCGAACCCGTCGGGACCGACGGATCGTTCGTCGATCGACGGAAACCCGCGGAGGATGCGACGTCCGCGATCGCGAACGAAGTCGTCCCCGAGGCGTCGCCGGCGGACAGACCGGACGAACCGGCCGCGACCTTCGCCGGGACCGGCTCGGAACGGGGAGCGAATTTCGCCGAGGAGATAACGAGCGACGTCGAGAAAGACGATCTCAGGAGTCATTTCGATCTCGGCATGGCGTATCTGGAGATGGGGCTCTTCACCGAGGCGATACGCGAGTTTCAGTCCGCGTCTCGGGCGGTGGAGTTTCAGCTCAGCAGCATGGAAATGATCGGCTATTGCTTCATCAAGTGCAATCAGCCGCGCCTCGCCGTGAAGCAGCTGACCCACGCTCTCGAAATCGAAAAAGAGACGGGAGCGGGGAGTCTCGGCATCCATTATAATATCGGTCTCGCCTACGAGATGCTCGGCGAGTTCGAGACCGCCCGGGAGCATTTCGAGGAAGTCTATATCATGGACATGTCCTTCCGCGACGTCGCGGATAAGATGAAGAAATTCAGCACGGTAACCTGAAGCGGATCCCGATGGAACCCCAGCCCGCGCCCTGCGATCTCCATCTCCATTCGACATACTCGGACGGGACCATGCCCCCGGAAGAGATCGTGAGTTACGCGCACGCGATCGGGCTCTCCGCCGTCTCGATCACCGACCACGATACGATACACGGGCAGGCCGAAGCGCTCGACGCGGGGAAGCGCTGCGGTATCGACG
Source organism: Candidatus Krumholzibacteriota bacterium (assembly GCA_041309505.1). Lineage (GTDB taxonomy): Bacteria > Krumholzibacteriota > Krumholzibacteriia > Krumholzibacteriales > Krumholzibacteriaceae > SSS58A. The sequence goes on along the minus strand of JBFYZM010000181.1, from coordinate 11,354 downwards.
TCGTGACGGGGATCGAGTTCAGCATCGAGGAGGACGGGGCGAGCGTCCACATCCTCGGCTATTGCTTCGATCGGGAGAATCGCTCGCTCGCGGCGAGCCTCGAGGAGCTCGCGGCTTCGCGCGTGACGAGAGCGGAGAAGATCGTGCGCAAGCTCGATGAACGCGGGATATCGATACCGTTCGAGGAAGTGCTCGCGGAGGCCGGCGGCGGAAGCGTCGGAAGACCGCATATCGCCCGCGTTCTGAAGAGGCGGGGGCATGTTTCGAGCATCTCGGAGGCGTTTGCGCGCTACATCTCGGACAGCGCCCCCTGTCACGTTCCGAAGGAGGTGCTCTCGCGCGGGGAGGTGCTCCGGCTCATTTCGGGCGCGGGCGGCGTCGCCGTATGGGCGCATCCCGGATGGAATATCAGGAGGGCGGATCTCGTGGAGAGGCTCGTCGCTTCCGGCGTGCGCGGCGTCGAGGTCTGGCACCCGAATCACACGGAGCGGATGCGGAAGGATATCCAGGAGCTCGCCCGCGAGCGCGGGCTCGTGTGCACGGGCGGGTCGGATTTTCATTTCATCGAATTGATCGAAGCGGATATCGGCGAGGTCACGGCTCCCGGCGAATGCGTTTCCGAGCTGAGAAAGGCCGCCGCGGAAAAGCCACATTTGCCTTGACCCCCTTTCCGAGCCTCACGTAATGTCCGGGACACGGTTCGAAGGTGAACGGTCCCCGGGACCTCGTTTCTCTACTATCCACGGAGCGTTTTCCGGCATGGCACATCGGCGCGAGCGCACGGTCATCCTCGCCGCCCTCTTCATCGCCCTGAGCGTGGCCCTCGGCTTTCTTCTCGCCGGGATTCCGAACGTCGAGCTCATGACCCTCACCGTTTTTATGGCGGGAATATTCTGCGGAGCGCGTCTCGGGAGCGCGATCGGAGCGCTTTCCAGTCTGATCTTTTCTCTTCTCAACCAGCTCGGCCCCGCGCCGGCGCCGCTTCTCGCCGCGCAGGTCGCGGGCTTCGCCCTCATCGGCGCGGGAGGCGGAATCGTCGGGCCGCGTTTCTCTCCGGCCCGCGCGTCATGCGCCGCCGCCGCGGCCGCCGCCGGTTTCGCGCTCACATTCGTCTACGACGCGCTCACGACGGTTGCGACCTCGTTCGTCGCGTTCGGGCCCTCTCGATTCGTCGAGGGCCTCCGGGGCGTCGCCGTCGCGGGGATCGTATTCGTCGCATGGCATATAGGCGTCAATACGGCCATATTCGCCGTAGCGGTGCCGCCGCTCATGCGAGCGGTGCGCGCGTGGCAGGGGGGAGAGGCCTCATGAGGCGAACGCTCATCGCGCTGTTCTTCGTTTTCCTGTCGGCGCGGCGGCTCGGAGCGGCGGAGCTTCCCGGTTCCATGGCGGGGGACTCGCTCCTCATGCCGACCGAGGTATTCGTCATCACGCGCGAGGAACTCATCGAGCGAAACGTCCATACCCTCGACGATATTCTCCTGCTTCTTCCGGGAGTCTCGCTGTGGCGGGAGGGGCCGCACAATGCGGACGGCGGCTTTTCGATCGACGGGAGGAGCGGCCGCGGCGTGAACCTCCTCGTGAACGGCATCCCCTCGATCGACGCTTACTCGCTCGAATCGTTGACGCGATTCCTGCCGCTTTCGAGGCTCCTCAGGGTGGAAGTATGCTACAGCGGTTCCCCGAGCTTCTCGGGCGATCTTTCCTCAAGGGGTTTTATCAATATTGTGCTCGAGGAAGGGGGGCGGGAAGGACCGGCGTCGGAGATCGGTTTTACCTACGGCACGTCGAACCGGCGAGCGCGACGGGCGTGGTTCGCGACTCCGCGGGCGCACGTGGGCGCGGCGATCGCATACGACGAGTATCTCCAGGATGGAATCAACGCGTATCCGGCGGTTCCGACGAAGAGGCTCGGGCTCGACGACATGCGCTCCGTCCTCGCCGAGCTCGCGATGCGCACCCCGGCGGGAGACGAGGTGCGTTTCAGCATCCAGAGGTATGAGGAAAGCTACGTCGGCACGTCATACCCCGGCGTCGATGACGAGGACGTCCGGCGTTCGGGGTTCGGCTCGGAGATTCTCTACCGGCGCTCCGGATTTTCGGCTGCGATCACGCAGCGTGTTCTCGATCTTTCGCGGCTCTCGGGAAGGATCCGCGAGCACAGCCTCGGCGGCGGCGTTCGTTGGACGGGGGAGATTCTCGGCCTGGGCGTCCGAGCCTTCGGCTCCGCCGCGCGCTCCGAATTCGAGAACGACTATCGATGGACCGGTTCCGGCGGACATATCGCCCCGTCGTTCGACCGCTTCGAGGGAGGCGTCACGTTCGGGGGAAAGGCCTCTTCGAGCGTGACCTGGCGGATCGGCGCGTTCGGGGGGGATCACAGCGCCGTCGGCCGGTACGGGGGGGCGGAGGCGGCCCTCGGCAAGAAGTGGAGCGGGCTCTTTTCCCAGGACGTCGTCCTCGCGCGTCGCCTGAGGATTCCCTCCGCGGAGGAGCTCTTCCAGCCCGCCGTGACGAGGGCCTTCGACGGCTCGTACGAAGCGACGACGGGCAATCCGGATCTCGGCCCCGAGATCTCCGACGAGCTCTCGATAGGATTCAGGCTCGCGAACGTTTCCCTGTCCCTCTTCGGGAGGGATGAGAAGTCGCGCATCACGCTCTCCGAAGCGGACTCCGCGGTCTATCGGTCGGAGGGGAGCGGCACCGTCGCCGGTGCGCGCGGCCGCTTCGCGGGGCGCGCGAAGATCCTCGGTTTCGATTGCCTTCTCTCGATCGGGATCGAGGGATATCCCGAGCGCGGCGCGCTCGCGGGCGGTGTTCCCGTCTATCGCGTCTTCGGAGAAGCGGGCCTGCAGCGCAAAATATTCTCGGCCTCGGAGCTCTTTTCGCTGAAACTCGGGTCGGAAGCCTCGGGCAAAAGGTGGTGGGGTGGGACGGCCCTTCCGCCATACCGGGTATTGAACGCCTCGGCTTCTCTCTCCATCATGAGCGCTCGCGTGATTTACGAGTACAAGAACATACTGAACGAAAGATACGAGACGGTCCCCGGCTATACGATGCCGCTTCGTCATTACATCATCGGCATTTTCTGGGAGCTTCTCGACTGAGCTCTCCCGCGGCGCGCGAAGATTCGCGGCGCGCGGAGACATGCGAAACGCCCGTGCGTGCGCCGTCGCGTGGCAAGAAAATTGACAGATGATGGCTTCTTTGCCTCGCCCCCCGGCCTTTCCCCGACGGACGATCGTCCCATTCGCAATATGCACAGGGTGTCGCACAGTGCATTCCGCGCGGAGCCGTTCTGCGGCTCCGGAGGACCGGATCGCCGCGGCGACTCGCCGCCGCACTTCTCCCTATTTTGGAACGAGTTATCGAGACCCGTCGGGCGCCGGACTCATGGGCCGATCGAAAGCCGAAACGCCTCCTCCGATCCCCTGATCCTTTTGAACGGCAACCCATTACACACGCCTCCGCCGGGTGGCATGTTACTTGCGGTCTGACGCATTCTGTTGAACGACCAGATCGAAAACGCCGGGTTGAAATGCGGGCCGACGAGCCCGCTGGTTGAATAATTGCATACGCGTTCCGGAAACCCGTACCGGGCGGAGGGTTTTGTTGAAAGACAAGATCGCAAATCAACTCGTTGAATCGAGCCTCATAAGCCAGCAACAGCTCGAGCTCGCCCTCACCGAGCAGACGAAATCGGGAGGAAGCCTGGGCTATAACCTCGTCAAGACCGGGGCCATCTCCGAGAAGGCGTTCGCCGAGTTCCTCTCCCAGACGTACAACGCGCCTGCGGTCGATCTCGACGAACTCGAGGCCGACGAGCATTCGATCGAGCTCATTCCGCCCGAGGTCGCCACGAAGTTCCAGGTCGTCCCCATCAAGCGCGAGGGGCGCATCCTCACCGTGGCGATGGCGAACCCCGACAATATTTTCGCGATCGACGATATCAAGTTCATAACGGGTCTCGAGGTGCGCCCCGTCGTCGCGACCGAGACGGCGATCAAGCGCGCCATCGACCGGTTCTACGAATCGGCCGATTCGCTGGCCGAAGTGATGAAGGACATGCAGGAAGACTTCGAGATCGTCGAGGATATGGACGACGACACCGGAGTCGCCGAGGCGATGAGCGAGGACGCCCCGGTCGTCAAGCTCGTGAATTCGCTGATCGCGGACGCGGTGAACAAGGGGGCGAGCGATATCCACGTCGAGCCGTTCGAGAAGAAACTCCGGGTGCGGTACCGCATCGACGGCGTTCTCCACGAGATGATGTCCCCGCCCTACAAGATGAAGGGGGCCGTCACCTCGAGGCTCAAGATCATGGCCGAGCTCGACATCGCCGAGAAGCGCGTCCCGCAGGACGGCCGCATCAAGATCAGGATCGGCGCGAAGAAGATCGATCTCCGCGTCAGCTCGCTTCCCACGATCTTCGGCGAGAAGATCGTGATGCGAATCCTCGACAAGACCAACCTCCAGATCGACCTCACGAAGCTCGGGTTCCATCCCGAGGCGCTCCAGAAGCTCGTGAAGGGGATCGAGATGCCGTACGGGATGGTGCTCGTGACGGGGCCCACGGGAAGCGGAAAGACGACGACGCTCTATTCGGCGCTCAACAAGATCAACCTGCCCGAATACAACATCATGACCGCCGAGGACCCGGTCGAGTACAACATCGACGGCATCAACCAGGTGATGATGCACGAGGAAATCGGCCTCACCTTCGCGGCGGCCCTCAAGGCGTTCCTCCGCCAGGATCCGAACATCGTGATGGTGGGCGAGATTCGAGACCTCGAGACCGCGGGCATCGCGGTCAAGGCGGCGCTCACCGGCCATCTCGTCCTCAGCACGCTTCATACGAACGACGCGCCGAGCACGATCAACCGAATGATCGACATGGGCATCGAGCCCTTCCTCGTCGCGAGTTCGGTGAACGTCATCATGGCCCAGCGGCTCGTTCGCAGGCTCTGCGCGAAGTGCAAGACGAAAGAAAAGATACATCCCGAGGCGCTTCGCGAGCTCGGGGTCACGTCGGACGACATTTTCGATATTTACAAGCCCGTGGGCTGCACGGCGTGCAGCAATACCGGATATTCCGGGCGAACGGGCATCTACGAGGTCATGCCCATATCCGAAGCGATTCGCGAGATGATCCTGAACCGCGCCTCGTCGACCGAGGTCAAGGAACAGGCCGTTCGGGAGGGCATGATCACGCTTCGGGGGGACGGAATTCTGAAGTTGAAGGCCGGCGTCACCTCGCTCCAGGAAATCTTGAGGGAATCGGCAGCGTAAAGGCGAGGCAAGGAGAGTACGATATGCCCGACAAAGGGGAAAAGGCACAGGCCGTGAACCTGCGAGATCTTCTCCAGGAAATGATCGACAAGCGCGCGAGCGATCTCCACATCACGGCGGGAATCCCGCCGATGCTCCGGATCGACGGCATCATCCGCCGCACGAACCATCCGGTCGTCACGCCCGAGGTGAGCAGGCAGATCGCGTACAGCATCATCACCGAAGAGCAGCAGAAACGATTCGAGAACGAGAAGGAGCTCGATTTCTCCTTCGGCGTGCAGGGGCTCTCGCGTTTTCGCGCGAACGTGTTCCAGCAGCGCGGCGTGACGAGCGTCGCGATCAGGCAGATTCCGTTCGAGATCCTCGATTTCAAGGGGCTCGGGCTTCCGTCCGTCGTCGAGGATTTCTCGAAGAAGATGAAGGGGCTCATCCTCGTCACCGGGCCGACGGGAAGCGGCAAATCGACGACGCTCGCGAGCATCATCGACAAGATCAACAACGAGCGCCAATCGCACGTGATCACGATCGAGGACCCGATCGAGTATATCCACCAGCACAAGAAGTGCATCGTGAACCAGCGCGAGGTGCGCGCGGACACGGAGTCGTTCCAGAGCGCCCTGAAGCACGTGCTCAGACAGGATCCCGACGTGATCCTCATCGGCGAGATGCGCGATCTCGAAACGATGCAGGCCGCCCTCACGATCGCGGAGACGGGCCACTTGGCGCTGGCGACGCTTCACACGAATTCGACGTTCGAGTCGATCAACCGTATCGTCGACACGTTTCCGCCGAACCAGCAGTCGCAGGTGCGGGCGCAGCTCGCCTTCGTTCTCGAAGGGGTCATCACCCAGCAGCTCATCGCGCATCTGTCGGGCAAGGGGCGGGCGCTCGTCGCGGAGGTCATGGTCTGCACCCCCGCCATCCGAGCGTGCATCCGCGACGACAAGGTTCACCAGATTTACGGGCTCATGCAGGCCGGAACGAAATACGGCATGCAGACGATGAATCAGGCTCTTTTCCGCGCATACACGAGCAGGCAGATATCGCTGGACGAAGCGATGGTGTGCAGCTCCGACACGATCGAGCTCGAGCAGATGCTTGGCGAGCGTACGACCCCCATGCACGCCGCCCGCAGTGCGAGGTAGCACGAAAGGGGAATGAGAATGTCAACGACGACCTATATGTGGAAAGGGAGAACGCCGACCGGCGAGATGCTCTCGGGAGAGCTCGCCTCGGAGAACAAGCAGGAGCTCATCAATACCCTGCGCAAGCGGAAGATCATCATCACGACGATCCGCGAGAAGCCGAAGGAGATCAAGCTGAGCTTCGGTTTCGGCAACCGCATCACGACGCGCGATCTCGGCGTCTTCACGCGGCAGTTCGCGACCATGATCAACGCGGGACTTCCGATGGTCCAGTGCCTCGACATCCTCTCGAGCCAGATGGACAAGCCGGCATTCAAGAAGATCGTGAGCGACGTCATGTACGACGTCGAGGCCGGCGCGACCCTCGCCGAGGCGCTCCGCAAGCAGTCCTGCTTCTCGGATCTTTTCGTTAACATGATCGAGGCGGGAGAGGCCGGCGGTATCCTCGACGTGATCCTCAACCGGCTCGCCGTGTACCTCGAGAAGGCCGACGCGTTGATGAAAAAGGTGAAAGGGGCGATGACCTACCCCGTGGTGGTGTTCACCGTCTGTATCGGGGCGTCGATCTTCATGCTCATCTTCATCATCCCGACGTTCGCCCAGATGTTCAAGGATTTCGGCGGCGAGCTTCCGATGCCGACCAAAATCGTCATGGGACTGAGCAACTTCCTGAAAGCGAACTGGTGGCTGCTCGTCGCCGTGACGGTCGGCGCGGCCGTGGGCATACGGCGCTACTACAAGACGACGGCGGGGCACTATCGGATCGACAAGCTCATGCTCAGGACGCCGATTATCGGTTCCGTTATCCGCAAGGCGGCCGTCGCGCGGTTCACGCGGACGCTCGGAACGCTCGTTTCGAGCGGCGTTCCCATCATGAACGGCCTCGAGATCACGGCCCGGACCTCGGGCAACAAGGTCGTCGAGGAAGCCGTTCTCAAGACGCGGACGAGCATCAGCGAAGGCAACACGATCGCCGAGCCTCTCAAGGAATGCGGCGTGTTTCCGCCGATGGTGGTCCAGATGATCGGCGTGGGCGAACAGACGGGCGCGCTCGACGAGATGCTCGAGAAGGTCGCCGATTTCTATGACAGCGAGGTCGACGCGGCGGTGAACGCCCTCACCTCGATCATCGAACCTATCATGATCGTCGTCATGGGCGGCATCGTGGGCGGAATGCTCATCGCGATGTACCTGCCGATGTTCAAGCTTGTTTCGGTCGTTTCCGGAGGTTGATGAATGCGCTTGCTTCCGCGTGCCGTTCCTGTCGAGGTCGGGGGGAACCTGAGGAAGCTGACGATCCTGCGGCTCGTCGGGGCCACGTTCGTCATCGGCGCCGCGATCGTCGTTCGCGAGACCGGCGGCGGCGAGCGCTCGGCGGCGGTTCTCTACGGGCTTCTCGCGGCGATCTACGCGGTCAGCGGGGCGGTCTATTTCGCCGTCAAGGCCGGAGCGCCGCTTCGCACGCTCATTCCGTTCGAGATCGCGTTCGATTGCGCCGCGTTGACGATGACGCTTCATTACAGCGGCGGCTCGGCGTCGCAGTTCGGCGTCCTGTACGTTCTCCCGATCCTCGCCGGCGGCGTCTATTTTCAGGTGGCCGGCGGCATCGCGACGGCCCTGCTCGCCTCCGCCGCCTACATCACGTATATGATCCTCGCGATCGGCGGCGTTGTCGGCGCCGCGGGGGCCGGTTCCGGAGCGGGCGCGGAAAGCCCCGCCGAGGCGATTCTGCGCGCATGCTGGTCCGTCGCGGCGTTCTTCGTGACGGGATTTCTGAGCGGGTGGCTCTCGACCCACGTCAGCAGGCGGGGAGAGGAGCTCGCGTCGAAGGATCGGGAGCTCACGAGGGTGAAGCTTCATACCGACAGCATCATCACGAACGTTTCCAGCGGCTTGATCGTCACGAACGCCGCGGGAGAGATCACGACGTGCAATCCGGCGGCGGTCAAGATCCTCGGGCTCATGCCCTCGGCCGAGATCAAGGGAAAGCCCGTCAGGGACGTCCTCCCGCACATGAGCGCGCTCGTCGATGAGCTCGAGAAGGCGCTCGCGACGGGGATCCCGCGACGCCGGCACGAGATCGAAATCAGGTCCCGGGACGGCGCGGCTCTTCCGCTCGGCATCAGTCTCTCGATGCTCAAGGGAGAGAACGGCGAGAAACGCGGAGTGGTGGCGATCTTCCAGGACCTCACCGAGGTTCATCGCATGCGCGAGAAAATCCGCCGCGCGGACAAGATGGCGGCGATCGGAGAGCTCTCCACCGCCATCGCCCACGAGATCAGGGCTCCGCTCGCCTCGATCTGCGGTTCGATCGAAATGCTCTCCGGAGAGCTGGAGCTGAGCGGCGACAACCGGAAGCTCATGGAGCTCGTCATCAAGGAATCGGACCGCCTCGACCGGATCATCACCGATTTTCTCGAATTCGCGCGGCTCAAGCCGCCCTCGTTCGAACCGGTGGACGTCGCGCGGTGCCTCGACGAAGTGCTCCTTCTGTTCAGGCATTCGAGCGATCTCAACAAAAACGTATCGTTCGACGTGGCGTGCGACGCGCCGGGCGCGTGCATCTACGCGGACGACGAGCAGATCCGCCAGGTCTATCTGAACCTGATCATGAACGCCTGCGAGGCGATGAGCGACGGCGGCCGCTTCACGATTCGCATCGGCACGGACACGCGGTCTCTCCGCGAAAACGCGAGCCCCGAGGAGTGCGTCGTCATCGATTTCGGAAATACGGGTCCCGCGATACCCGAGAGCGTCCTTCCGCATATATTCGAGCCGTTCTATTCGACGAAGGACGGAGGAACGGGTCTCGGACTGGCGATCGTCGCGCGCATCGTCGAGGGCCATCTCGGCCACCTGCGCGTCACGAGCGACGAGATGAGCGGCACGAAGTTCTCGATCGTGCTTCCCGCGTACTCGGGGGCCGAGACGAGGCATGAAGAGATACTCAAGGAAGAATTCATCAGTTTCTAGGGAAATCGATCCGGGGGTGCATTTGAATGGCAGGAGAGAAGATTCTCATCGTCGATGACGAGAAGAACATGTGCCAGTACCTATCCATCATGCTGCGCAAGGAGGGGTACGACGTCAAGACCGTGCACAACGGCAAGAAGGCGCTCCAGGAGATCAAGGAGTCGAGCTTCGACGTTGTCATCACCGACATCAAGATGGAAGGCATGGACGGCATCGAGCTTCTCTCCCAGGTGAAGGAGACGAATCCGACGCTGCCCGTCGTCATCATGACGGCGTACGCCTCGACGAAGACCGCCATCGACGCACTCAACCGCGGCGCGTTCTACTATCTCATCAAGCGCGCGAAGAACGACGAGATCAAGATGGTCATCCGGAACGCCCTCGACATGCATCGCGTGAAGAACGAGAACGTCTTCCTCAAGAAACAGCTCAAGAAGCGGGACGATTTCAAGGAGATCATCGGCAAAAGCGAGGAGATCCAGCGGGTGTTCAGCCTCGTGAACAAGGTGGCCGACACCGACAGCACGATTCTCATCAGCGGCGAGAGCGGCACGGGGAAGGAGCTCATCGCGAAGGCGATCCATTACCGGAGCGGCCGGGCGAACAATCCGTTTGTGTCGATCAACTGCGGCGCGCTGCCGGAGAACCTCCTCGAGAGCGAGCTGTTCGGGCACGTGAAGGGAAGCTTCACGGGCGCCATACGCGACAAGGACGGGATGTTCAAGGTCGCGAGCGGCGGCACGTTCTTCCTCGACGAGGTCGGCGAGACTTCGCTCGCGATCCAGGTGAAGCTGCTCCGCGTCCTCCAGGAGCGGGAGATCATCCCCGTGGGCGGCACGGCGCCCATCAAGGTGGACGTGCGCCTCATCGCCGCGACGAACGCCGATCTCGAGAAAGCGATGAAGGAGGAACGCTTCCGCGCTGACCTCTATTACCGCCTCAACGTGATTCCGGTCGTCATACCGCCGCTCCGCGAGCGGCGCGACGATATCCCGCTCCTCGTCGACCGGTTCCTGCATCTGTCCGCCGAACGGACCGGCAGGGCGCGGACGATCTCGAAGGAAGCGATGGAGCTCCTCACGAACTACGATTGGCCCGGCAACGTCCGCGAGCTCGAGAACATCGTCGAGCGCGCGTGCATTCTCCAGGACGGGGAGAACATCGGCGTGGAGGATCTTCCCGAGAAGGTGCGCCACCATTCGCAGGAGCGCTGCAAGGTCGTCATGCAGGAGACGCAGATGACGCTCGACGAGCTCGAGAAGGAGTATCTCGTCTCGGTGCTCGAGGAAACGAACTGGCAGAAGAAACGGGCGAGCGCGATCCTCGGCATCAACGCGTCGACCCTGTATCGCAAGATACAGCGGTACGGCCTGGGACAGGAAAAGCTGCGCGATCACTGAAAGCGCATGCGCATTGCATTGAGGAATATCGGTATGGCACATCGGCATTTTCCGGGTTCGCGAGTGGAAAGGGGGTACCGCGTAACGCATTATCGTTTCACAAGCTACACAGCTCTAAAGTCCGGTGCCGTTTGGCACAGAGTTTGCGAGTATCGGTAGCTGAGCGGTCGGCAGAACCGGCGAATACATGATCCGGTTCGCGGTGACCGAACAGAAGAACCGAAATCAAAGCAGAGGCTTTGAAGAACAGAACGTCAAGGAGGTGCCTCAATGAAGAACAACAAGGGTTTCACCCTCATCGAGCTGATGATCGTCGTCGTTATCATCGGCATCCTGGCCGCCATCGCAATTCCGAACTTCATCAACATGCAGGCTCGCGCGAAGGAAGCCGCGGTCAAGTCGAACTGCCATACCGTGCAGCTCGCGGCCGAGGACTTCGCGGTTCAGAATGACGGCGTGTACGCCGACGACGTCGGCGCGGACGCGACGCCGTCCGGCCAGACCATTACCGACATGCTTCCGGGCGCGGCTCTTATGGAGAACCCGT
>JBFYZM010000180.1:0-4607 GCA_041309505.1 Candidatus Krumholzibacteriota bacterium | reverse complement strand
CGTCGCCGCGACGCCGCGCCAGAGACGCCGCGAGAGTTTCGCCTGGAGCCGATTCGGATAATCGGCGACCTCGTCGCCCGAGAGGATCTGATCCCACTGGATTTCCCCCGAAGTCCGCGAGCCCTTGAGCGCGAACCCGGTGAGCATGAGCACCGCCGACTGATCCCCGTCGCGCGTGTCGCCGTGCCCGGCGGCGGCGAAGCCCGCCCGCCCTTCGACGGCGCCGGCCGTGTAGCGCCCCACGAGATCCAGGTAATCTTTCGTTTCGTCCCGCTCCCGGAACGAATGCCGGTACGCTTGCGCGCTCGCGCCGAATCCCCGGTTGAGACTCCACGCGAGATCGCCGCCAATTTTCACGCTTCCGAGCTCCGTCTTCCCTCCCGAGAACGAGGAGTTGAAGAAATTCTCGTCGATCGCGCGGTAATAGGCGTTCCATCGGACGGCGCGGGCCGCTTCCCCCCTCAGAAGAACACGGAACGCGTTCCCGCCGCCGAGGAGGAATTTTTCGCTGCGCGCGAACTCTCCCTCGACCGCCAGGCCCTCGCGAATACGTCCGGCGAGATCGACCCCGAGGAGCGTGTAATTCTCGACGCCCTCTTCCTCGAGCACTGCGGTCGTTCCGAACTCGAGGCTGTCCATGACCGCAATCGCGCTTCGCAGGCCGTAGATGAAGTTGCGCTCGCCGGAACCGCGGCATTCGTAGCTCGCGACGATCGTCACGGGATTGAGCTCGGCGTCGAAGACGGGGACGCTCTCCTTGAAGAGGACGCTCCCGTCCATGTAATTGATGTCGTAATCGCGCCCGGCCTGCTTGTAGTCGACGCGGACGATCCGCTCGGGCCGATACCGGTCCCGCACCTCGACGCGGATCTTCTCGCTGTTTTCGACGAGAGGATAATGCTCGAGGAAATAGAAGCCGCTCGTCCCCTCGGCGCGGATCTCCTCCTGGTACGTCACCTGGTCGGCCCTCGTGACGAACGCCTTCACGCTTCCCTGCGCGAAACGCGCTTCTCCCGAAACGCCGTTGAAGGATCGGTGGTACTTCGTGAACTCGGCGGCGCCGAGATCGGTGCGGAAATCGCCGAGCATCGCGTCGTATCTGCGGTGATCGAGCCGCAGAAACGTTCCGCTCCGCGACGCGGCGTTGAATTTGAGCTCGCTCGCGTCGCCGTATATCGGATAATACTTCTCCGGCTCGATGCGCCTGAAGAGCATGTCGTCCCGCACGGGGCGGGTGTCGACGGCGCACGTGAGAAGGTGGCCGTTTCTGATTTCGCCCTGCCCGTAGAACGAGAGCTTCCCTTCGGCGAAGACGCCGTCCTGCTGCTTTTCGAGCAGGCGGTTCGTGTTCCCCGATCCGGAAAGATCGCTGTATCCCAGCTCCCCCTCGCCGTAACCGAAAAGGAACCAGTTCCGAAGCGGCGCCTCGTACGCGGCGCGCGCGGCGGCGGAAACGCCGTTCAGCGCGACGCCGATCCGCTCTTTCCTCGAATCGCGCATCGGCGGAAGCGCGACGACGACGCGTCCGTTCGCCGTGGCCGCCTGGACGCCCGCCTGCTGCGGGTTTGCGTCGAGCCCCCCGACGAGATCCTCCGCTCCGCTCACCGTGACGAAGATGCCGTCGCGAACGGGCAGTCCGTTCCCGTCGCTCACGAGAAAGACGATCTCGCCCTCCGTCTTGCCGTCGGCGGGGAGGTTGACGAGCTCGCGCTCGGGCGTGATGGCCTTGGGCTGTCCCGCGAGGTAGACGTGTCGGACGCAGGTGTTGCGCCTTCCGCCGTACTCGCGGCATACGACGAGGAGGTCGTTCTTGCCCTCTTCGATTTTCACGCCGTAGAAGATCGAGCCGAACGTGCCGCTCGCGATGTCGATTTTCTTGAGGCCGATCCTCTCCCTGCCGACCGGGAGGCCGTTCACGTAGAGCTCGGCGTCGGAGCCGAGGGGAGAAACGAGTTCGACGTCGATCTCTCCGCGCGAGAAGAAGATCGTGCCCTCTTCCGGCTTGACGATGCCGGCGCATATTCCCGTCGAGTCGGCCAGAGCGTATTCCTCCCGCTCCGACTCGTTCAGGATTTCGGGAAGGCCCGGATCGCCCGCGGCGTAGTCGTCAGGCGGCACGACGCGGATCTCGACGCGGCGATTGCGCGCGCGCCCTTCCTCGCCGGCGTTCGACGCGACCGGCTCTCGCGAGCCGCACCCCGTGTAATCGACGCGGTCCTCGGGGATACCGTTCATGCGAAGAATCTGGAAGACGGAGCGCGCGCGGGCGATCGACAGCTCGAGGTTCGACGGAAAGGAAGCGCTCGCGATGGGAATGCTGTCCGTGTGTCCCTCGATGAAGATCCGCCAGCCGGGGTGATCCTTGATCCAGAGCGAAAGCGCGGCGACTCGGCTCAGGGGAATGCCCCCGATCGCGGCCTCCCCCGCTCCGAAATGCGTGCTCGGTATGGTGATGGCCTCGAACGACTGACCGGGCTTCGCCGCGCCCGTTGTCGCGCCCGGGCCCGCCTCTGCGCGAGCGGGCGAAGCGGACGAATCGGCGGCCGAGGTCTCGAAACGCTCCGGCGCCGAGCGCCCCGAAACGAGCGGCGAGGCGTCCGCCCGGACGCCGGCGCGGAGCGACCGGACGAGCGCGAAGTCGGCTCTCCGGTGTCCCGACGGCGCGAGGTCTACGAGCGTCTCCCCGGTTTCGCCCAATCCAAAATGGCCGCTTTCGCCCGGCTCGAGAGAATCGGGAAGAGACGCGGGGTCGATTCGCACGACATGCCGCCCCTCGACGACACCGGGAATCGAATAGAGCCCGAACGAATCGGTCACCGCGTACGTGCCGTCCTCGATGAAGACCGAGACCCCGCGGACGCCGCGCTCCCCTTCGTCCCGGGAACCGTTCGAATCCGCGTCCGCGAACACGGCGCCCGATATGATCCCCCGCCGCGTGAATATTCCCTCGACAACGAGCACGGAGGCCGTCGCGGGGCCGTCGAAAGCCCGCTCGCCCGTTTCGGTGACGCCGCTCACCCGGGCGGAGCTCACGAGTCTCCCCGTCTCCTGGCCCGCCTTCACGCGCGCGCGAAAAACGATCTCGCGCCTCTCGCCTGGCTCGAGCCGTTCGATACGCCACACGAGATCGTTTCCGGCGATTCGCGGCGCGAGGTTTCCGCCCGCGAACGCGAGACCGGGGGACAGCGTCTCCGTGACCGCGACGCTGTCGAGCGCGGTCTCTTCCGTCACGTTCTCGACCGTGGCGATGAAGCTCAGCACGTCTCCGACGAGCGCGGAGGGCTCGCGGATCGACTGCTCGATCGAAACGATCGGGATGCTCGACTTGACGAGCACGTTCTCGACCCGATCGCTCGATTCCTCGAAGAAGATCGAAGCGGCTTCGACGGCGAACGCGAGCTGCCTTCCCGCGAATCTCCTGAAGCCTTCGCCCGTCGATTGCAGCCGCAGGCCGACGACCGTCGAGCGTCCGCTCGGGACCGTGCCGGCCGCCGCGCGGTACGCCGACTCGCGCGGAAACGGCGAGCCGTTGGAATCGACGAAATCGATATGCCATTCGGCGGGGATGACCGACGAATCGGCGAGGGAAACGCGCACGCTGTCGCCGAAGTTGCCGTCGTTCAGAATCTCGTGCCAGAGCGTATACAAATCGCCGCTTCCGTCGACGTTCGCGACGACACGGTCGTCGGGGCTCCCCGTGACGGCCCGCGGATTCCCCCGGGGACCGATCGCGATCGAGCTCACGCGCCCGACCCGCACGACGACCTCGTTCGATTCGAGATGATACGGCAGAGCGTCTCCTCCCTCGTAATCGACGGCCGCGGTCTCGCGCAGATCCCCGGCCGCCCTGCCGTCCCTCACGCGCGCGCGGAACGACAGGTCGCCCTCCGCGCCGGGAGCGAGATCGCCGGCCAGAAGGCGCACGCCCTTGATGCGATCGACGGGAGGCGCGATCGCGACCCAGCTCGAGACGCCGGCGTCGTAATACTCGAAGCTCCCCGCGACCGTGGAGCTCGCCGAACCCGGCACGAAGTCTGCTCCCGCGGCGGCGCCGTTCAGATCGACGAGCGCCGAGAGCGTCACTTCCGCGGCCGCGCGCTCTCCCCCGTTCGTGAAATGGAGCGCGAAGCCGATCGTGTCGCCCGGCTGCGCCGCCGTCCTGTCCGCAGCGAGCGCGAGCGCGATCTCGGCCTCCTCGCGCGCCACGATCCTGACGACGTTGTCCCTGTCCCACGAAGACGTGTCCGCCTGCGAGCGGGCAACGAGATTCACGTTGGCCGTCTCTCCCCCCGCGAGCCCGGGCGGGAGCACGGCCTGGATCGCGAGCAGCACCTCTTCGCCGGGCGCGAGCGGCCCGACGTCCTCGACCGCCATCTCGCCCAGGTCGACGAGGCTGTCCATGTCGGCGTCGAGGTAGATGGCCGCTTTCACCGGAACGAAGTCCGAAGGAGCGGGATACATGAGATACAGGCTGAACGCGTCGTCCGCGTTCCCCGCGTTCCTCAGCGTGAACACGAAGGTCACCGTTTCCCCGGCGAAGGCGCGCGCGATCCCGCCGGGCGCGGCGGTCGTGCCGTTCGGCGTCACGACGGGGCCGTAGACGGACA
>JBFYZM010000179.1:0-6564 GCA_041309505.1 Candidatus Krumholzibacteriota bacterium | reverse complement strand
CGCGGCGGGCGGGGACCCCGTCGCCGCCACCCGCTACTAGTGCTCGGGCGGGAGGGGGCGCCATCGCCACACCCGCTATTCGGGGTTTCCCGCGCCGCCGAGCATGCTCTTCCAGCGCGCGACGTGCCCGACCTCGTCGGCCTGGTTCTTCTCGACGATCGCGCGCGTCTCGTCGTCCCACGGGATTGTGCCGAGAAGCTGCGCATAGTGATGCACGGCTTTCGTTTCCACCCAAACGCCCGTTTTGAGGATCGCCTTCGGGCCCCTGAGCCGCGAGAACGCGCCGAAGCACCACCCGACGATCCAGTACGCCCACCGGAACGGGCTCGGGCGCCAGCCGTATTCGTAGAGCTTCACCTGGAAATCCTGCAGGTGCGTCATCTCGTTGCACATGGCGGCGACGAGCGCCCGATTGAGACCGGTCGGACGAGGCGTGATCTGGCACCGGTAGATGTTCACCGCCATGAGCTCGAGCGTGTGGAGCGTAAGGAGCCCCTTCCTGATGAGTTTGAGATCGGCCGGCGAGGCCGAGCCGGCGCGCGAGCGTACGTCCGCGTCGCGCATGGCGGGACGGATGATTTCAATGTCGTTTTGCATGCCGTCCATTCTCGCGCAGGCGCACATTATTCTCAAGCCCTTTTCCGGTGCCGCAGTGCAGTCCGGGCGCCTTGACAAGGATGCGCGATTCCGATACAGATGAGCGATGGAGAAGATTTCGGCGATCTTGATAACGCTGAACGAAGAGAAGAACCTGGAAGCGTGCCTGGACGGTATCCGGTGGGTCGACGAGATCGTCGTCGTCGACTGCGGCAGCCGCGACAAGACGCGAGAGATCGCCCTGAAATACACCGGCAAATTCCACCATCGGGCATGGGACAGCTTCTCGCGCCAGAAGGCGCACGCCTTGAGTCTCGCCTCCAACGAATGGATTCTCAGCCTGGACGCCGACGAGAGGGTCACGCGCGAGCTCGCGGAAGAGATGCGGGAGGCCGCCGGGAACGAAGCGTTTGACGGCTACTTCCTCAAGAGAGACAATTACTTTCTCGGGAAGCTCATGACGGGCGGCGGCTGGCAGCACGATCGGCAGATGCGCCTGTTCCGCACGTCGAAGGCGAAGGTCACGGACAGGCTCGTGCACGAAGGCTTCGAGATCGACGGCCCGGTCGGCCGGCTCTCGAATCCGCTGCTGCATTTCACCTATCCGTCTATCTCCGCCGCATTCAAGAAGATGAACGAATATACCTCCCTGGAAGCGATGGAATACGCCGCGTCGCGGAAGAGCTCCGGCGGCGGCGCCGTCCTGCATTCTCTCTCGGCTTTTCTGAGATGCTACGTCTCGAGAAGAGGATACCGGGACGGAGCGCACGGCCTCGTCCTTTCGCTCCTCAACGCCTCCTCGACGGCGCTCCTGTACATGAAGCTCTGGGAAATCCAGCGGAACGGAAAAATGAAGTCGCCGGATCGGTGATCGGGGCGTCGTACCCGCGCGCGATTCCATTTGACACCGCCCGCGCTTTCCTCTATCAGTCATGCGAATCTACAGGGCGCCGGGAATGAGATCGGAGCGTCGGCGCTCGAGCCGGTCATAAGCAGATATTTCTGCATCGATCCTTTAGCCACAACCACCACGCATTCTCGAACAACACGAGGCGTTCAAGCCCAGCCCGGGAGGATTATGGCCGTAGAAATGCTCATAGCCAACAGAGGGATCGCGGCGATGCGGGTCATCGAGGCCTGCGACGCCCTGAATATCTCCTGGGCGATCGTCCATACCGACGCCGACGAGAACACGCTGCCCGTGAGGTCGGCGGAGAACAGGATCTGCCTGGGTCCCGGAGAGCACGGGGGACGAGATTACTGCAATATCGAAAAGATCATCGATGCGGCACGGCGGAACAATATCAAGTCCATCCATCCCGGGTACGGGTTTCTATCGGAAAACGCCGATTTTGCGTCGGCCTGCGAAAAAGCCGGAATCAGATTCATCGGACCTTCCTCCAGGATAATCAGGCTCGCCGGGAACAAGAGGACGGCCAAGCAGTCCGTAAGGGATTCCGGTATCAGGGTGATCCCTCCGGAAAGGATCGACACCATAAAGGGAGAGATCCCGGCCTTGATCGTGGCCGCGAGCGTGGGCTTTCCCGTAATGCTCAAAGCGGTGAATTCCGGAGGCGGCAGAGGCATCTTCAAGTGCCGCGGCCCGCATGACGTGCACAGAGCCTTCAAGGACTACTACAGCAAGAGGTTCGACAGAATCTCCGGGAAGGTACTTCTTGAGAAGTACTTCGAGCAGGCCAAACACATCGAGGTCCAGATTCTCGGAGACACCCAAGGGAAGGTCCTGCATTTCGGGACCAGGGACTGCTCCGTGCAGAGGAAGCATCAGAAATTGATCGAAGAGGCTCCGGCGCCGAGGCTCACTCCCGACGAGCGGGAGTATCTGACCACGCACTGCGTCGCATATGCCCGGAAGATAGGGTATCGCGGTCTCGGAACGATGGAGTTCCTCAGGCAGTCGGGCCTGCATTTCCTGGAGATGAACACGAGGGCCCAAGTGGAGCTGCCCGTCACCGAAAAGGCATATGGGCACAATCTCTACAAGCGCCAGATAATGGCCGTGTACAACAAGGTCGGGCTTTCACAGGAACAGATCGTCTGCGCCGGGCACGCGATCGAGTGCAGGATCTACGCGGAGGATCCCGCCGGCGGCTTCATGCCCGATTGCGGGCCGATCACCGAATTTCGCCATCCGGCGGGGGAAGGAATCACCTTCTACACCCATATCGGCGAGATCGCGCGCGGGCAGGAGCCGTTCGCGGTCCCCGAGTTCTACGACCACCACCTCGCCAGCCTCGTCGTGCACGCGGAAAGCAGGGAGAAATGCATCGAGAGAACGGTCAACGCCCTCGGCCATATCGTGCTGAAAGGAATAAAGAACAACATCGCGTTTCTCAACAGGATACTGGTCACCGAGGATTTCAAATCGGGCGCCTACGACACCACCATCGTGGAGAAGGTGCTCGCACCCGGATGAGCGCCCGCCGGGAGGATATTCGCCGCCCTTGATAAGATAAGCCCCCTGTGCTACCTTTCACAGGCCGACCGCGCGCAGAGCAGGTTTCGCGCGGCGATTTTCCTTTGTGGATAAGGGGTGGAAATGAGGTTCGAACCGGGAATGCGCATCAAGACGCTTTTGATCGCGGGGCTCATCATATCGATTGCCGTGCTGACGGCCGCATCGGGCGCGGTTCGCGCGCAGGACGACAGCGTTCAATATTGGCAGCAAGAGACGAACTATACGATCAAGGCTTCGCTCGACGCGAAAAATCATAACCTCTCGGGCTCCGAAACGATCGCCTACACGAATAATTCTCCCGATACGCTCCGCGCGTTCTATATGCACCTCTACCCAAACGCCTTCCGCGACAAGACATCCCCCCTCATCACCGACTACCTGCAGGGAACGTGGAAATTTCTCGTGGGGCTCCCGAAATCGATGCGGGGCTGGCTCGACGTGAAGGAGCTGAAACTCGACGGCGCCCCCGTGCAATTCACCGTCGACGGGACGATTCTCACGGCGAGCTTCCCGAAGCCGCTCCTCCCGGGAGCGTCCGTCACATTCGATATGGCGTTCGAGGAAAAGATCATGCCCCTTCTCGGGCGCTCGGGATATTCGGGCGAGCAGTACAACATGGCTCAGTGGTATCCCAAGATGGTCGTCTACGACAAGAACGGCTGGCATCCCGACCAGTACCGGATGGGCGAATTCTACGGCGAGTTCGGCGCCTTCGACGTGTCGATCACCCTGCCGGAGAGATACGTCGTCGCCGCGACCGGCATGCCCGTCGCTGGGGATCCCGGCTGGAAGAAAACCGCGCGGCGGCACGGCGGCGCGAACGCCGATTCCGCGAAGGCCGACGCGACGAAAACGGTCCAGTTCCGCGCGGAAAAAGTTCACGATTTCGCCTGGTGCGCCTCGCCGAACTTCATGGTCCAGGATACGCTCCACAACGGCTACCGCATCATGAGCTTCTTCAATCCCTGGAACCGCGCGTGGGCCGATACGACTCTCGCCCAGGGGCTGCGCGCGATGCAGTGGCTCGAGCGAAACGCGGGACCCTATCCGTATCCGCAGGTCAGCATCGTCGACTGCCCGATGCGCGGCGGCATGGAGTATCCGATGCTCGCCATGAACGGCTACGTCGACGAAGGGCTCGTGCTCCACGAGCTCGCCCACAACTATTTCTACGGGGTCCTCGCGAACGACGAGCGCGCCGAAGCGTGGCTCGACGAGGGCTTCGCGAATTACTCCGTCTTCTGGAATGCGGAGGAACGGTACGGGGCCTTCGGGAAGCCGGACAAGCGCTGGTTCCCTTTCTCGCTCTTCCGGGAGCAGCGCATGTGGGACGGGCTCGGCAGGAGCGTCGTCAATCTCCATCGTGCCGGATACGCGGAGCGCATCGCGACGCCGGCCCACGAGTTCAAGAACGGTTTCAGCACGATGCCGTACGTGGGCGCGCCGCTCTTCCTCAGGGCGCTTCGATACACGGTCGGAGACGAGTCTTTCCGCGAGATCATCCATACCTACGTCGAACGTTGGCGGTTCAAGCACGTCGACGAGGAGGCGTTCCGGTCGGTCTGCGAGGAAGTCTCCGGGATGCAGCTCGGCGATTTCTTCAAGCAGTGGCTCCATACGACGAAGCAATGCGACTACGCGATCGAGCGCTTCAAGGTGAAAGGCGCGAAGGAGGGCTTCACCGCGGACCTCAGAATCGAGCGCAAAGGGGAGCTCATAATGCCGCTCGCGCTCGCCTTCCGTCTGAAAAACGGGAACACGGTCGTCGAACGGCTCGACGGCGCCCCGCGGACGATCGAGAAGAGCTTCACGTTCGACTCGAAACCGGTTTCCGCGGCGATCGATCCCGATAACGAGATTCTCGACGTCTACCGGCTCGACAACTACTCTCCGCGGCGCAAGAGCTTCGCGCTCGACGTGCCGTTCAACAGATACTACCCGGTCGACGCTTTCCAGTACCGGATCCTTCCGCTCGTCGGTTACAACGACGTCGACGAGGGGAAATTGGGACTCCGCCTGCGCGGCGGCTACGACAATTATTTCAGAAAGTTCACCCTGCAGGGGCTCTACGGATTCGAGAGCGGAAAGATAGACTACTACACCGCGTACGAAAGCGCCCTCGGCTACCTGGGGAAGGACGCGACCGTCTTCGCCGAGATGTTCGAGCGCGAAGGAAGACTGGGAGCGGTGCTCGAGATCGGGAAGATCCGCAGAACGTCTCTTTTCGATCCCCTCGCGAAGCGCCTGAATCTCAGCCTGAACTATCACGAGATCACGGACACCGCGTACGTGTTCCCGGGCACCTACGAGAAGGGAAAGGACATCAACGGGGGCGTCCGCCTCGAGATCGCCCCCAAGACCGACGTCTTCGCCTCGAACCTTTCGATCGCCTACAACCGCTCGCTCTGGGGGAGCAATTTCAATTTCGAGAGGCTCGCCGCGTCGGTGAAGTTCTGGCCGGGGATACGGTTCGATTTCCCCGTCAAGCCGAACCTGCGGTTCTTCGTCGGCCACGCGGCGAACGACCCGCCGCTCCAGGAGCGATTCAGCCTCGCCGGCGCCAACACGCTCGCGAAGGAGCGCTATTTCTGGCTGCGCAGCGTCGGGGCCTTCCCGAAGGATCAGTACAACAACTTCCACGTCGCCGGAGACGCGAACCTGCGCGGCTACTACGACGGAACGTTCTCGTTCAAGCAGATGTTCGCGTCGAACGTCGAGCTGCAGTTTCCGTTCCCGCTCCCGTTGAGCCGCAAGGTTTCGCGGATGCTCGCCCCCAGGTTCAGCCTGTTCTACGATTTCGGGAAAGTGCTCGACGACCGCAAATACGAGGGGATTCCCGCTTGGGAGCGCGAGAGGCTTGAGGGCGCGTTCGACGGCACCCTCGCCGACTTCGGCGTGAGCGTGAGCCTCTGGAAAATCACGGCCGAGTTCCCGCTCTTCCTGAGCCGCCCCGAGGTCGTGGGCGAAACGGACAAGTGGGATTTCCGCTGGACGATCGGGTTCAACCGCCTGTTTTAACGCGGGTCCTGTCACCGATTGCACCCCGCCCGTGCTCGCGAGCAGGGCTCGCTGCGCAGCGGGCGGGGACCCCATCGGTGCCACCCGCTAGTAGAGGGTTCCGGACAGCGCCGCGCGGGGACCCCATTAGCGTCACCCGCTATTCGGGGTACTACCCAGGAAACAAATTCCCGTCGCTCCCCGTATAGTCGAGAAATGACAGCGCGAGGCTCATGGGTGCCGCTGCCCCCCCACCAAGGCAAACGTACTTCTGGTCGCCTCTTATCTCGACACGGGAAAGGAGTCGTCGATCATGACACGTTTCTTCGTTCTTCTTCTCGCCATCGGTCTTCTGGCGTCACCCGCCGCGGCCGCTCCCAAGGTAACCATTAATCCCCGCGATCCCGTCCTGAATTTCGAGTATGCCTGGAAAAGTCTCGACGGAAATTACGCCCAGTTCGGCGTCAAGAACGTAGACTGGGACGCCTTGT
>JBFYZM010000178.1:0-5219 GCA_041309505.1 Candidatus Krumholzibacteriota bacterium | reverse complement strand
CTTTCAGGGGCATCCTCTCGCTCCCGCTTCTCGCCTTCGGCGTCGTCGCCCCGCTCGGGCTCCTCGGCGTCTTCCTCACGCGCGGCCGATGGAAAAAGCTCTGGCTTCTCTACGGCGGGATCCTCGCGTACCTCTTCACCGCCCTCGCCTTCTACGTGCTCGCGCGGTACCGGCTGAGCGTCGTCGTATTCCTCATCCCCTTCGCCGGCGCGGCCGTCGTGGAGCTCTTCGCCCTCGCCCGCGGCCGCCGCGCCGCGGAGCTCGGCCTCTGTCTCGCCGCGCTCGGCGTTCTCGTATTTTTCTCGAACATGCCGGTGGCGAAAGACACGCCCGGCGGCGTCTCGAACTATCATGTGCGAGCGGGAAACGCCTATGTCGCGAGAGGCGATACGGCGCGCGCGGAGGAGGAGTATCGCGCGGCTCTGAAACTCAACGGGGAGAACGAGGCCGCCGGACGGGCGCTCGAAAACATCCGCGGGCAGGATGCGCCCGGGCTCCTCGAGGATCAGAAGCTCCGCTGATAAACCTTGCCGTTCCTGCCGTGGAACCTCGGATAGTCGCGGACGAACCGCGAGAGAACGACCGCGCCGCGCGTCCCGACGACGGCGCCGATGATCATCAGATACCAGGCCGCGCTCAAACCGAACCAGTATCCGCAGACGAGAACGAGCGTCGCGATTCCCGCGTAGCCGCGCAGACGCTTCGTCGACGAACCCCAGGCGAGCGCGACGAAGAGCGCCGCGAGCAGCAGGCCGACGATGACGAGCGCGTTGGCGCGCAGATCCCCCGCTATTCGCGCCGGAATCATGCGCGACATCAGGAGCGCGAGCACCCCGATCGCGAGAAGTGCCGCCATCGTCACCGCGGCGACCGCCCGGCTGCGGCGCATCCTCGATTCCGCGTCCGCTTCCGGCATGAAATCGAGGTGATGCATCCGCGGGGCGGTGATGCTCCGCTTCGCCGATTTCGCGACCGGGAAGATGAGAGCGGGGTATATCCCGGCGAGCGCTCCGAACCCGAAGATCATGGCGAATCCGATAAAGAGGAGACCGAGCCCGATTCCGATTTCGAGAAGCCCGTCGCCGTAATACATCGAAGCCCTGCGCGCCATTTCCCGCGTGTCATCGAACGCTATCATGCGAAGCCTCCTTCATAACCCGCCCAAACCATTCCGCAAAGCCTTTGCCTATTTCCGTTTTACCTTCATCTCGTCGACGATCCGTCCGATCTCGGCCGTCGTGATTCCGAAAACCCCGGCGCTCCTCGCGATACGCGCGATCTCCCCGCGGATCTCGCCGAGCTTCTCCGCGCGCAGCCTGCTCCGATCGATACCGGCCACGAACGAGCCGAGACCGGCGCGCGTGATGAGGTAGCCCTCCCTCTCGAGATCGCCGTAGGCGCGTTTGATCGTGATAGGGCTCACGGCGAGCTCCCGCGCCATCTCCCTGATGGAGGGAAGTCTCGCGCCGGGCGAGAGCGTCCCCTTCGCGATCGCGTCCCGCATCTGGTCCGTGACCTGCTTGTGCATCGGGTCCGGATTTTCCTTCGAGATCGCGATATGCAACGCCTGCCTCCCATACAGTATCTATAGAATATACACAGCATACCGATGCTATTCGATATATACAATCATGTCAAGAGCTGTATCGAGGAAATTCACGGGAATCCGCGGATTGGCCGCCTGGCGGCGAAAGTGGGGATTTCGCGGAGACGCGCCGCATTTCGCGGCGTGAACGAAAGAAGCGAGCCGGACATGACGTCCGACTCGCTTCTTCACGCTCTATCGGTTTTCCTACTTCTTGGGCGGCAGGAGAACCTTGTCGATGACATGAATGACGCCGTTCTTGGCCTGGATGTCGGCGAGTACCACCGAGGCATCCCTGATCATGATCTTGCCGTCCGGCATTACCACGACCGAAACCGAGTCGCCGAGGGCCGTCGGAACCTTCGTCAGGGTGGCGATATCCGCCGCCATGGCCTTGCCCGACACGACATGGTACAGCAGAATGTTCTTCAGGGCCGGAACATCCTGGAGAAGCGCATCGACGGTGCCCGCGGGCAGCTGCGCGAATGCGTCGTCCGTCGGCGCGAAGACGGTGAACGGACCTTCACCCTTGAGCGTCTCGACGAGCCCCGCGGCGTTGAGAGCGGTCACGAGGGTCGTGAATCGCCCGTCGGCCACCGCGATCTCGACGATGTCGCCCGGCGTCGTCACCTCTTCGGTCTTCGGCGTCTCCTCCTTCTTCTTGCTGCAGCAGAGGAGAGAGACGCAGAGGACGAGACAGAGAGCCAAAACCAGATACTTCTTCATCGGCCACCTCCTTGGAAACTGTCTTGTGCCTTGTGTAATATGGCATGATTGCGCACTATCCGGAATATTGCAAGGAAAATCGCTTCCGTGCGTTCGCGCATGCGCAGAACGGCATGAGCCTATTTCGGGATATTCCTTGCCATGCAGGCGACGAAACGGAAGAAATGCGAATTCGAGATATGTGAACGGCCGCGCATCCGTTTCTTCTCGAAGCTCGGCACTTCATGGATCCGGTACCCGCGCTTCAGGCATTTGATGACCATCTCCTGCTCGATGGAGAAACCGTCTTCCTCGAGCGCCAGAGCCAGGAACGGCCTTCTCTTGACGCTTCTGAAACCGTTCTGAGCGTCGGTGATCTTCGTGCCCGTCCGGTTCCAGAGAGCGTTGATGAACCAATTGCCGGTGACGTTGCCCGCATACCTGAGCCTATCGGCCATGCTGCCATGGAGCTCCTCGCTGCCTCCGAGAAATCTCGATCCGACGACCATTTCCGCGCTGTCGTTCATCACGGGCGCCAGCAGCCCGTCTATCTCATCGGGATCGTGGGACCCGTCGGCGTCCATGAAGACCAGGAAATCCGAATCGATGTTGCCGATGGCGAACCGTATCGCAGCCCCCTTTCCCTTCCCGGGACCCTGGATGAATCGAATCCGTTTCTCCGCCAGGATACGCGCCGTAGGTTCGATGTCCCCATCCAGGACAAAGACAATTCTCCCGGCGTCGTGTTTCGCCAGAAGGCGATCGACGACGAACGGGATATTCTCCTCTTCGTTCTTCGCGAACACCGTAATGGTAAACATCGACCTCCCTCCGAACGCCCGTTAGTTTCCGCTCTCTCCCGACGGGCCCGCCCGGCCCGAGAGCTTCAAGATCCAGATCATGTTGTCGCCCAGTGCGGACTGGGCCATCATTCGAACGTGCTCGCGCGGCACCTCCGCGCTTCTGAAGTATTTCCACTGATCCGGCCTGTCCCTCATGAGATACGCCCTGTCGATCACGATGTAATCGACGTCTCTTGAAACGGCGAAACGGATGATCGTATCCCAATCCAGCGTGTACGGCAGCATGATGAAGGCGGAATCGGTCAGATAGGAAAGAGCGGTGTACCGGGACATGATCTTGATCCGCTTCGCGGAGTCCCGGGCGTCGTTTCTGATCCACGACGCCGTCTCGAGAAACTCCTCGTACTGGCCATTTCCCTTCGACGACGCGTAATCGCGACGCGCCACGTGATAGCCTCCCAGAAGGTGCATGCAGGAGAATAAAACGAACAGGACGACGCCAAGAGACATGCGAAACGATCGAGGCCCGATCCGCCGTTCGGCGGAACGGCGAACGGCATCGATCCCGGCGAGGAATAACGCGAGGCACAACGGCACAAAAGGCATGATATACCGCTCGTTGGAGACGTGGAAGAGCGGGAAGGATACGACGACCGAAGCGAAGAGGAGAATATGCGCGATCCCGGGGCTGGAGCGGCAGCGAAACGCGCCGATCACGAGAAAAAGCATGAAGATCAATTGAAGGCCGAAGATCAGGCCGTCGCTCCTGATGTTCATCAAGGGGAAAATCCGCGCCGCCGTCACCTGGACGACCCTCTTGAGCCCCCACACGTACTTGTGAAAGACAAAAGCCGGGTGCTTCACGGCGAAGCCCGTAGGACTGTTCTTCTTCAAGAACGATACGTAGCTGAATTCCGTTCCCGCGGGATCCAGCTCGCGCATCCTGCGTTCTCTGAGTCCCGATCCCCCTTCATAAAGGGCGTTGCCGTCGAAGAACACGTATTCCGAGAGTGAGAGCGCGCCGGAATGTCTCGAGCTGTTGAAGGCGAGAAGATGATAGCCGGCGAGGAGAGGGGCCGCCCCCAGGAAAAGGAACGCTATCTTTCGAAGGGCTTCGCGCCTCCCGTTCGCGCGGCGGGAGAAATAGCAGAAGATCGACGCCGCGCCCGCCAGCCAGAACAGCAGGCCCGAAAACTTGGTAAGATACGCGAGGCTCATCATGCCGCCGGCGACGGCGTACTTCCAGCAGCGCTGCTCTCCGTCGTTCAGGATCGTCCAGACATACCAGCATATCGCGATCAGGAGAAAGCAGAAGAATTGATCGGATCTCGGGTCATAGCAGGGTTTGAGGCCGAAATAGCATGCGCTGAATACGACGGACAGAACGGCGGCCCAGGTATTCACTATGTTTCTGACCAGCAGGAACAAGGGAACAAGACAGAAGCTCGCGCTGAAGATGTTGATATACTCGATCGAACGAACGAAGTCTCCGGTCACAAAGGTCATCAGGTGCGCGAGCACCGGGAAAAGGGGCGGATACAGGAGCGGGGAGTCCAATTCCCAACGAACGGTGAAATCGAGTCTCTGAAAAATATTCCTGGCCAGCTCGGAATAGCCGTAATAATCCATCATGCTCAAGAGCGGGTGCATCCGCTGCCGGGCGGCCAGGAGCGACACGAGGACTATGCCGCTGACGCAGAGCATGACAGTGGCAGCATTGATGAATCTTGGATTGCGACTCTTCATCGGATACGACCACAACGTGGCTCATTCGAGCACCGGACCGCGCGCATCGCGCCTCGTCCATTCAGCCTGCCGCCCGAAGAGTAGGGGAGATACGATTCCATGTCAACGATTCGCGCCGGATGAGTTCTTTATCACTCCAAGGAATTAGCTCCTTCTTCCTACCTTCGCTCTATTGTTTTTCCCGCCGATTGTCTTAGAATTGAATGAGGTATCGAGAGGCGACTTCAATCGAGATCATCGATAGAGGGAGAATATCATGAAGAAGCGAGAAAACCTGCTGCTCCGGCGTCATGGCCTTCAAAAATCTCCCACATGTATTCAGGGATTCGACGAAATCACGGGCGGGGGGCTGCCGAAAGGCAGGCCGACGCTTGTATGCG
>JBFYZM010000177.1:0-11826 GCA_041309505.1 Candidatus Krumholzibacteriota bacterium | reverse complement strand
TGCGGAACGCGACGATCGTGCCCCGGCCGACGGCGTTTCCCTCCATGTCCACCGTCTCGACTCGTCTCCCCGCGGCGCAATCCTTCGTCTCGAGCTCGTAGGGAAGAACGAGAAGCGACGTTTTCGCTTCCGTGTCGTATTCGGGGATTACCAGATTGATCGCGAGTCCCGGACAGACCGCGACGCAGTTCGCGCAGCCGATGCAATCGCCGCCGAAAACGGGGTTGTTCATGATCGAATCGCCCTTGAGCTCGATGCTGTTCCTCGGGCAGGAATCCGCGCACGGGTTGCAGGGAATCTCCTGCACGCAACGGATCAACGGATATACTTTCTTCTCGAGCTTCGGAAGGTCGGGACGTGTCGTCCGCCCGGGCTTGCTTCGCAGGATCGCCGCGGTCGAATTCCATTCGTCGGGAATATCGATCTCGTAGCCGAGCGAACGGGCGATCTTCCGCCCGGTGATCTTTCCGCTGAATATCGCGGCGGAGGCTTCGGCGATCTCTTCGGCGTCCCCCGCCTTCCAGCATTCGATCCCGTATTCCGACAGCTTCTCGTACAGCTCGTTTACGGGCGAGAGCCCGACGGCGATGAGAAGCGTGTCGACCCGATACGATTTCTCGGTGCCCGCCACGGGTTTGAAGCTCTCGTCGATCGCGGCGATCGTTATCTTCTCGAGCTTCCCCGCGCCCTCCGCCTTGAGAACCGTATGCGACGTGAGGATAGGCACTCCGAGACGCCGGAGCTTGTCGAGGTGGACCTTGTAGCCGCCGCACCGGGGCAGGGCCTCGACGAGACCGACCACCTTGATGCCGGCCTGGATCGCGTGATAGCCGGTGATCAGGCCGACGTTGCCGCCGCCGACGATGAACAACCTCTCGGTGGGCCTGACGAGGTCGCGGTTCAGGAGCGTCTGAAAGGCGCCGGCGCCGTAGACCCCCGGCAGATCGCAGCCGGGAAAGGCGAGGTTCTTCTCGCGCGCGCCGCACGCGACGAGCACCGCGCGGGGCTTCACCTGGAAATAGTTGCCCCCTTGCTCGAGACCGACCTGCTTGTCGTGAAACGCCCCCACGGCGGTCGTTCCGAGCATGACCGACACGGAAGGGAATCTCTCGAGCTGATGCGTGAGAATGCGGGCGATCTCGATGCCCCGGGTGCCCGCGTAGCAATCGTCGCGGGAGCCGAAGAAGGTGTGCGTCTGCAGCGTGAGCTTCCCGCCGAACTCGTTCTTGTCGTCCACGACGAGAGTCTTCGCGCCGAGGAGCCCGAGCTCGATCGCGGCGTTGATGCCGGCCGGCCCGCCCCCGATGACGAGAACGTCGGTTTCGATCGTCGGAATCTCCCGGAACTCCGGCAGCGTGTCGTCCGCCGGAAGCGCGGGGCTCCCCTCGCAGCTTCGCACCTTCATCCCGGCCCTGACCGGCGTCATGCATCCCTTGACCGGAAGTCCGTCGACGAGCACGGTGCACTGACTGCACTGCCCGTTCGCGCAGAAGATGCCCTGGGGGCTTCCGTCCCGCGGATGGTGGCCGAAGACCTGCACGCCGCTGGCGAAGAGCGCCGTCGTGATGACTTCGCCTTCGTACGCCTTCATCTCTCTGTCGTTGAAAACGAAGGAAATCTCCTGACGCTTCACGACCGGAAGAATCGGGTGCGTTCGCACGCGGAATTCGCCCGGCGCGGCCTGTTTCGTTTCGTTTCTCGCGCGAGACATTCTCTTCGACTCCGTTATTCCTCGAGCCTCGACGCCGCGAGGGTGATGAGATCTCTCACCGCCACCGGCGACTGTTTCCACGAGCAGCCGGGATTCACTTCATGATAGAGGAGCGTGCATTTCGGACACGCGGTGACAAGCGTATCGGCTCCGCACCGGTGCGCTTCCATGAGACGCTCGTTGACGGCCGTTCGCGTGTGGGGTCCGTGCTCTACCCATGAACCCGCGCCGCAGCACGGAGCGCCTCGCTCCCGCCGCTCGAGCTCGACCGGCTTCTCGACGGACAGCCGTTCGAGTATCTTCCTCGGCGCCGCGCTTTCGCCGAGCCGGCGGCAGAGATAGCATGGATCGTGGAACGCCGGTTTCTCGCTTCCCCTGGCGAAGCGGAGCGTTTCCAGGTTCGCGGCGACGAACTCGGTGATATGCTTCACCTCGAAGGCCGGCGGCCCGAGCTCTTTCGCATAGGTGTCCTTCAGCGTGAACGCGCATTCGGGGCACATCGTGAGAACGGTGCGCGCCTTCGACTTCGCGATCTCCTCGACGTTGTGCCGCGCGAGCGCCGCGAACGCTTCCCGCTCCCCGAGATCGTAGAGGTCTCTTCCGCAGCAGCGCTCGTCGTCGAGAAGGACGGGCGAAACGCCGATCGCGTTGAGGAGCTTCACGGCCGATCGCGCCATATCGCCGAAACCCTGCTCGCACGAGGGGCCGGCTACGGCGTCGAAGAGCGCGAGACAGCCCGTGAAGAGAGCGATCTCCCCTTCTTTCCCGACGCGCAGGGAGGCGTCGAGCCAGGAGAGCCGCGCCTTCGATGCGGGCGCGGCGCCCTTCGCCCCTTTCGCCCCCTTCTGCGGGCCGAGCGCCTGCATCCTTTGATACTGCTGAATGACCCCGTCGAAGACGGGACGATAGTCGGTCCGCCCCGCTCTCAGCTCGCGGATGAAATCGGCGAATTCGACCTTGAACGGGCACGCCTCCGTGCACGCCGCGCACGTCACGCAGGTCCAGATGAGCGCGTGATCGCGGGCTTCTCCTTCGCCTCCCGCAAGAAACTTCTTCGCGAGCTGCTGCGGGTGATTCGTTCCGAAGTGGCGAAACACGGGGCACGCCGAGGCGCATTCGTTCTTGCACCTCGTGCAGTCCTCGATATGGTATTTCGCGACGATCTCTTTTTCGTTCATTTCGATTTCCACGCCCATTTGTTGACGGCGAGAGCGAATCCGTCGGGATTCGTCGAAATTTCAGCGACGATTTCGCTCTTGAATCCGAACAGCCGGAGAAGCGATCGGCACTGCGCGACGACGCGTCCCGCGGACGACCGGCCGAATCCATAATGGCACTCGTCGTCGGCGCACCCGCACACGAGCACCTTCGGGCTCCCGCGGAGGACCGCCTCAAGTATGAACCGCGGCGGCACCCTGCCCGCGCACATCGTCTCGATCACGAGGACGTCCCGCGGCAGATCGAGCCGCTCGGGTCGCGCCCAATGGCATACGAAAAGCACCTTCGCCCGCGACGACGAGACGACTTCGAGGCGCTTCATCACGCTCTCGCGGCCGAAGTTCCGCTGATCCATGGCGCCCGTGGGGCAGACGGCCGCGCAGGTGCCGCACCCCTTGCAGGCGAGCTCGTCCACGCGCGCGACGAACCGCCCTCCCGGGCGCGCCTCCACCTGCACCGCCCGGTACCCGCAGACATCGGCGCACCTGCCGCAGCCGACGCAGCGCGTCCCGTCCGCCTCGCAGAACGTCCGGATCGGAATCGCTTCCGCGCGCTCCGTCCCGAGCTCGAGGATCACGCGATCCGGCGTCGACGACCAGAATTCCCTGCCCGCATGCACGCTCACCGCGAGTCCGTCGCCGAGGCGCAGGACAAAGTCCTTCTTCTCGCAGACGTCGACGCAGACCTCGCACTCGCCGCATGGCCCGCAGCGCAGACAGCGTCCGCCCTCGCGTCGGGCGGCCTGCGACACATATCCTTTTTCGGCTTCGTCGAAATCCTTTTTGCGTTTCGCCGCCGTTTCGAGCGGCATCGGCTCTCTCCGGGCCGTGGCCCCGGACGCCGCTTCGAGGGTGAATTCGGGGTGAGCGACGCTTCCGTCTATCGTGAGATCGAGGGGCGATTCGATCGCCTCGCCGCTCAGATAATGATGAATCCGGTACGCCGCCTTCTGCCCCG
This sequence comes from Candidatus Krumholzibacteriota bacterium, assembly GCA_041309505.1. Taxonomy (GTDB): domain Bacteria; phylum Krumholzibacteriota; class Krumholzibacteriia; order Krumholzibacteriales; family Krumholzibacteriaceae; genus SSS58A. The sequence continues at coordinate 7,940 of JBFYZM010000177.1, read as the reverse complement.
ACGCTATCGCTTCGACGACGCTCCGCGGACCCGTCACGAGATCCCCCGCGGCGAATACGCCTTGCACGCCGGCGGCCGAGGTCGCCGGATCCATCGCAAGGGTGCCGGCCGGCGTCATCGAAAGCCCGAGAGCCGCCGCGAAGCCCTTCACGTCGATCCCGCGCCCGTACGCGTCGACGAAGATATCCGCGCTTCCCGAAAACTCGCTGCCGGTTATCTCGAGCGTGTCGCGCCTTCCCGTCGCGTCGGGCTTGCCCTCCGCGAGCTTCACGAAGGTCAGACCCGTGAGCCGTGCGCCCTTCTTCATGACCCGCGCGGGGCAAGCGAGAAACAGCGTCTTCACGCCCTCTTTCCCGGCTTGAGCGAGATCCTCGGCGCGAAGCGGCGCGAGATCGCGGCTCCGTCCGACGACGAGCGTCACGCTCTTCGCGCCGAGCCGCACCGCGGTGCGCGCGCAATCGAGCGCCATCGCGCCGTCTCCGGCGACGACGACCCGTTTGTCTTCGACCTCCAACGCGGCGCTCTTCAGAAAATCGATCGCATGCACCACTCCCTTGACTCCCGGCGATCCCCACTTCCACGCCGCCCGCCATGCGCCGGTGCCGAGGAGCAGCGCGCGATAACCGCGCCTCTTGAGCCGGTTCCAGGTGATGTCCTTTCCGAATTCCGTCCCCGCGACGAGCTCGATGCCCGCGTCGAGAATGGCGCGCGTCTCACGCTCGACGACCGCGCGCGGGAGCCTGAACCCCGGAATGAGATTCATCATTCCTCCGGGCCGGTCCCCCGCCTCGAATACGGTCACGGGATATCCGAGAAGAGCGAGCTCGCGCGCGGCGGCCAGCCCCGCGGGGCCCGCGCCGATAACGGCCACCTTTTCCGCACGGTGGACCTGCGCCGGAACCGCCGGATCGATGCCTCGCTTCATCTCGAGATCGAAAACGAAACGTTTCAGCGCGCAAATCGCGATCGGCTCGTCGTATTTCCCGCGCGTGCACGCGGCCTCGCAGGGCCGCGGACAGATCCGCCCGCACACCCCGGGGAATGGATTTCGCTCGCGGATAAGGGCGAGCGCCTCGGAGAACCTGCCGTCCGAAACGAGCGACACGTATCCGCGCGCGTTGATCCGCGTCGGACAGGCGAGCGTGCAGGGAGAGGTCTCGAGCGGAACGAGCTTCCAGGAGCGCGCGTCCCGCGGATTCCGTATCGTGATTCTTCCGGTGTCCTTCTCCATGCTATGAGCGGGCCTTTCTTCGAGGCTGTTTCTTCGCGAGCATCGGATGCGTGTGAGCCTCCGACCGGAACTTCTGATCGATCTCGCAGCGGAAACACTCGTAATTGAGCGAGCATACGGCGTCGCTCAGGAATCCCATGAGCGTGTACCGGCACGCATGCTCCCCGCCTTCCCTGCGGAGCTCGATCACACGTTCGTATTCCATATCGATCGCGTCGGTCGGACAGACGTACGCGCATGCCCCGCACGCGATGCAGCGGGAGTGATCGATGCCGAACGGGGATTCCACCTTGCGCCCGATGCCTCGCTGCGAGAACCCGATCGCGTCAGCGCCGACGATCTCCGAGCAGACGCGGACGCAGAGACCGCACAGTATGCAATCGTCGTTCAGTTTCGAGAACCGCGTCCTCGTCACCCCGTGCTTCGCGGCGAGCTCCCGCACGTAGGGCGCCCCGGGAGACCGCGCACGGAGCAGCTCGAGGAGGAACTTCCGCAGCTTCAAGATCCGCGGCGTGTCGGTCTCGACCTCGAGCCCTTCCTTCACGGGAAAGAGGCACGAAGCGACGACGCGCGCCCGCTTCTTCCCGCGCTCCCGGACCTCGACGACGCAGAGCCTGCAGGCGCCGTATGGCTGCAGCGCGTCGTGCGCGCAAACGGCGGGGATGTCGATTCCCGCCGAGCGCGCCGCTTCGAGCACCGTCGTCCCGGCCTCGGCGGTCCGCTTCTTTCCGTTCAGAACGAACTTCATTTATATTTCTCCAGCGCCTTGCCGACCGTCAGGTGATCGAGCCTGCTCACGAGCTCCCCGTCCACCATCATGACCGGCGCCTGGCCGCAGCAGCCGAGGCATCGAACGGTCTCGAAGGAGAATCTCATATCTGCCGTCGTGCCTCCCGCGGCGATCTTGATTCCGCGCTCGATCGCGTCCTTCACGCGCATGGCGCCTCTCACGTGGCACGCCGTTCCCGTGCAGAGCGAAATTTCGTGCCTGCCGCGCGGCACGAGCCTGAACGCCTTGTAAAACGTCGCGATCGCGTAGAGCCGCGTGAGCGGCACCTCGAGCTCCCGCGAGACGAGACGCAGATCCGCTTCGGGAAGGTACTGGCGCAGCGCCTGCACATCCTGCAAAATCGCGATGATCTGAGACGCCATTCTCCCGTGACGATCGAGGATCCGCAGCACGGCGCGGTCGCCGGAAATCCCTCCGGACACGCTCTCCGGAACCCCCGCGCGCCCGGGTGAAAGAACGTCTCGCATCGACCGCACCGAACCCGTGTCGCTCATCGCGCGATCGCCTCGAATCTGCACGCGTCGAAACACGCTCCGCACCGTATGCATTTCGTTTCGTCTATCACGTGAATCTCTTTCGCCTTGCCCGCGATGCAGCTCGCGGGGCATACCTTGAAGCACGCGCGGCAGCCCGTGCAGCGCTCCGGAACGACCCTGAAACGGAGCAGCGGCTTGCAAACCCCCGCGGGGCACTTCTTCCGGTTTATATGCGCCTCGTACTCGTCCCTGAAGTAACGTATCGTCGTGAGCACCGGATTCGGCGCCGATCCGCCGAGCGCGCAGAGGGAGGTCGCCGCGATCCCTTCCGAGATCTCTTCGAGGAGCGCGATGTCCCCGCGTTTTCCCCTGCCCTCGACGATCCTGTTCAGAATCTCGAGAAGCGCGCGGAGCCCTTCCCTGCAGGGAAGACACTTGCCGCACGATTCGTCCTTGAGAAAATCGATGAAATACTTCGCGACGTCCACCATGCAGGTGTCCTCGTCCATCACGATCATGCCGCCCGAACCCATCATCGAACCGGCGCCGGTCAACGCGTCGAAATCCACGGGCAGATCGAGAAGCGATTCCGGAAGGCATCCGCCCGAAGGACCGCCCGTTTGCACCGCCTTGAACTTCTTGCCCTTCGGCACCCCGCCGCCGATGTCGAAAATGATCTCGCGCAGCGTCGTTCCCATGGGAACCTCGACAAGGCCCGTGTTGACGACCTTGCCGACGAGCGAAAATATCTTCGTTCCCTTGCTCCCGCCCCATGGACTGCCGCTCACGTCGCCGGTCCCGATCTTCGTATACCAGGCTGACCCGCCGAGAACGATCTTCGGCACGTTCGCCCACGTCTCGACGTTGTTCAACACGGTGGGCTGCTCCCAGAGCCCCTTCTCCACCGTATGGATGTACTTCGCGCGCGGCTCGCCCGGCTTGCCTTCGAGGGAAGCCATGAGCGCCGTCGATTCCCCGCAGACGAACGCGCCGCCGCCGCGGGAGATCGAGATATCGAACGAGAAACCGCTCCCGAGAATATCGCCGCCCAAGAGCCCGCATTCCCGCGCCTGAGCGAGCGCCGTCGTGAGCGCCTCGACCGCGAGCGGGTACTCGTTCCTCACGTAGACGAAGCCTTCGTGCGCGCCGACCGCATAGGCGCCGATAACGATTCCCTCGACGACGCTGTGGGGATTCCCCTCGCAGATGCTCCGGTCCATGAAAGCGCCCGGGTCTCCCTCGTCCGCGTTGCAGATGACGAACCGCTTCCGCCCCTTGGCGTTCCGGGCCGTTTCCCATTTGATTCCCGCGGGAAATCCTCCGCCGCCCCTGCCGCGAAGCCCCGACTTCTTGATCGCATCGATGACCTCGCGCGGCTTCCGGCTCTCGAGCACACGGCGCAGCGCCTCGTAGCCATCGAGCGCGATGTAATCCCGTATATCCGCCGGATCGATTTTCGAGTTGTCGCCGAGGATGAGCCTCATTTGCCGCCGGTAATAGGGAACCTCTTCCTCCAGCTCGATACGCTTTCCCGTCGCGGGATCGAGATAGAGGAGGCGCTCGACGATTTCCCCTTTCTTGATCGTCTTCGCGACGATCTCGGGAACGTCGAGCGGCTTCACCTGGGTGTAGAGGATCTTCCGTGGATGAATGACGACGAGCGCGCCTTTCTCGCAGAAGCCGTGGCAACCGGTCGCCTTGACGTCGACGCGGCGCAGCCGCTCCTTGCCGATCTCGCGCTTGAACGCCTCATAGACGGCCGCCGAGTCGCAGGCGCGGCATCCCGTGTCGGTGCAGACGCCGATCGTCGTCCAGCCGGCCGGCCGCTCGCTGAGAATTTCCTTTCTGAATCTATCGAGGCTCTTGAACGAGCGAAGCTTGTTGAGTTTCAGGGTCGCATCCTCCTGCCCTGCATGTCCAAGAAAGATAAATTGAAATTAATAAGAAATTCCTTACGAAGTCAAGGGATATAGACTCCGCCTGATGCAAATGCTATTTATTTATAATAGAACAAGTTACGCAGCAGCAACGGCCTGCCGCCGGGGGGTCGATCGGGATCAGGTGGTTATCGTCAGAAGCACCTGATCCTTTTCAACGGAGGTTCCGGGGGATACCTTGAGGGATTTCACGATACCGTTCACCATTGAGGTGAGATTGTTCTGCATCTTCATCGCTTCGAGGATGACGAGGACATCTCCCTCCTTGACCGCATCTCCCACCTTCACCTCGAACTGAACGACCATACCGGGCATCGGCGCGATGATCGAATACTCGCCGTTCGAATTGGCGGGCGTATCGCTCTTCTCGAACCTGCTCTTCGCCTCTTCCTTCCTGGGTCTCGGCTCTTCCTTCTTTTCGGGCTCTTTCTCCTTGGATGGAGACGATTCCTTCTTGATGAAAAGAGGCTGCGTGTCGCCGACCGCGATGACCCGCGGCTTTCCGCCCACTTCCTCCACATCGACGGAGTACTTCTCGCCGCCGACCGAGACGCTGAAGCTCCGGAGCGTCGCGCCTCCGCCGGGCGAACCGGCGGGGATCTTCTCCACGAGCTGCCCCTTGAGAGCCTTCTCCACAAGCTCATCCTCGCGCTTGACGTCCTCGAGCGTTTTCGCCTTCGTGTCGGCGGGAGGCTGCTCCTTGCCGTATTTCCATTTGAGAAATCGAAGACCCGTCGTCGGATAGAGGGCATACACGAGAACGTCTCTCTCGTCCCGCGCGATGTCTTTCGTCGCTTCGCGCGCCTTCTCCATTTCCGGCTCGAGCGTATCGGCGGCCCTGCAGGTTATCGGCTTCTCTCCCTTCGGGTAGCCGTGGAGAATGATCTTCTGCACCCTCGGGTCGATGGGCGCCGGCGATCTCCCGTACAGGCCGTACACATAATCCTTCACCTGGCTCGAGATCATCTTGTAGCGGCCGAAAAGAACGTTCTGGACCGCCTGCGTGCCGACGATCTGACTCGTCGGCGTCACGAGGGGCGGATAGCCGAGCTCCTTTCGGGTTCTCGGGAGCTCTTCGTAGACTTCGTTGATCCGGTCGAGAGCGTCCGCCTCCTTGAGCTGGCTCACGAGGTTCGTGAGCATCCCCCCCGGGATCTGGTGCTCGAGAACGGCCGTATCGATGATGGACATCTGGGTCGTGTTGAGGAACTGCCGGTACTTCGGCGCTATCGTCTCGATGTATTGACCGATCTCGAAGAGCTTCTCCAGATCGAGTCCCGGACTTCTCGCCTTTCCCTTGAGCGCCGCCACGATCGGCTCGATCGCCGGCTCGGACGATCTGAGACCGAAAGGCGCTATCGCGCAATCGATGATATCGACGCCGGCCTCGATCGCCTTGAGATAGGTCATCGAGGCCATCCCGCTCGTGTAATGGCAGTGGAGCTGGATCGGAAGCCTGACCGAACGCTTCAGGGCGCTGATGAGATCGTAGGCGTCGTACGGATTCAGAATCCCGGCCATGTCCTTGATGCAGATCGAGTCCGCGCCCATCTCCCTGAGAATCTTCGCCCTCTCGATGTAATACTTGAGGTTATATACCTTGCCCCCTATCTTCGGGCCGGTGAGCGAGAACGAAATCGTGCCCTGAATATGCTTCTTGCACTTCTTGATCGCCTTGAACGACGCCTCGAAGTTGCGCTCGTCGTTGAGCGCGTCGAAAACGCGGAAGATGTCTATCCCGGCTTCCGCCGACCGCTCGACGAAGGCTTCGACGACGTCGTCGGCGTAGTTCCGGTATCCGACGAGGTTCTGGCCTCGAAGCAGCATCTGGAGCGGGGTCTTCTTGATCCGCTTCTTGAGCTCGACCAGCCGCTCCCAGGGGTCCTCATTGAGGTACCGCGTCGCGACGTCGAAGGTGGCTCCCCCCCAGACCTCCATCGTATGGAACCCGACCTTGTCCATCTTTTCGGCTATGGGGAGCATATCCTCGGTGCGCATCCGGGTGGCGATCGTGGACTGATGACCGTCACGGAGCGTCGTGTCGGTCACCTTGACCGCCTTGAACGCCTGGAGGAGCTTAGTGTTTTTGGACATATGCCAAGCCCTTCAGGAGAATGCCTTCAGCCGGCTTTCGGCGTGCTCAACCCTATTAGATGAGCGAGAATCTTCTCAGGCGCATCGTGCTCGGATTCGCCCGTACGGTAAGCATGTGCTTTGACATCGTCTCTCGACGTCCCGCCATCTTCCAGGGATTGAGCCTCTGTCCGAACCTTTTCTCGTCGAAAGAGTCTTCCGATTCTATATAAGCGCTGACCGCCGCAGAAATCACCGCCATGATCTTTTCATCCATCATCCTCTACCTCCCTCGTAAAGAGAAAGATAACCCACCCGTTTTCAGGCTGTCAACACCAAAAATCCGCGTCAATCCGGAACACACATAGCCCAACCGATTATTTAACAATGAATTATAAAAGACCGGGGCCTTGCTGAAGGCCGCCGCCCGGGGAACCATTCGAATAACTGGTGGGAAGGGACGGAATTGAACCGCCGACACACGGATTTTCAGTCCGTTGCTCTACCTGCTGAGCTACCTTCCCACGGGGAGAAATCTGATGCGGGAAACGCGATTTGTCAATGATTTATTGCTGCGACGAGCGCCGAGCCTTCCCCTTGGCGGCGGGAGCCTGCCGCCGGCGGGGGCGTCGGCGCGGATCGAGATGCTCCGATTCCTCGACGTCGAGCATCCTTTTTCCCCCGACGTAATCCCGGGACGCGGCCCGGGTGATCATGGGCAAACGCTCCGCAATCTTCTGGATGCGGGAGATCTCCCGCTCGATGCTTTCGAGCTTCCTGACCGTGCCTGGATCATGCTTGTCCCGCTCCAGGAGCAGAAGCTGCGTATTCCCGAGAATGGCGCACAGGGGATTGTTGATCGCATGATTCAACCCGATCGCGATCTCCGATAGGGCGGAAAGCCGTTCCTCCTCGAGCAACTTCCCCTGGAAGCGCTTGACGGCCCGCAGATCGGACGCCACGCAGAGGAATCCGGCCAGAATCCCGCGCGGCCCCCGGAGCGGGGAGACGACTATCTGCACCGGAATCTCGACGCCGTTCTTCGCGCCGAGCTTCGTGATGAATCCGTCCGCGGGCAGCTCCTCGCGACCGCGCAAGGTGCTCGTGATGCGGCGGACGTCTTCCATTCGAATGACGCTGCTCACCCGCCTCCGCATGACTTCGGATCTCCTGAAACCGGTGAGCTCCTCGGCGAAGCGATTGAACATGATGATCCGGAGCCTCGTATCGATGGAAACGAGCGCGGCGGGAAAGCTGTCGAACAGTCCGACGAGGTAGTCGACGCTTTCCGGGCACCGGGGATTTTCCATGCATTTGACGGTCATTGTATCTCTCGCGTCTCCGTTGTCGGATCCGGACCTCGCGGCCTCTCTCAGGCCGGCACCGCGCTGACCCGTTCCATATGAGTCGAGATCTTGCTTATCAGATCGGCC
>JBFYZM010000176.1:0-4595 GCA_041309505.1 Candidatus Krumholzibacteriota bacterium | reverse complement strand
TATTCTTTCGTTGAATATTCTCTAGACGAGCGTCTCGAGCATCGGACATTCCACGGCCTCGCCGGATGCATCCGGCTCGTGGCTGTACCGGATCTCCCAGCGAATCTCGGGATAGAGCTCGTCGCCGCGGTCTTTGCAGCAGCGCACGAAACGGTCGCGAAGGCTCTCCATGGCGCAATCGATACGCTCGCGCGAGGCCCCGGCGACAAACACGTCGAAATTCCCCGGCTCCCAACCGCGCACGACGACCCAGTCATCCTTGCCGCCCAGCGCGCAGAGGCTCGACTCGAACAGGCGCGAGAATTTCCGGGCTTCCGGGGACGCTCCGGCCAGCCGCACCGAAACGATGTGCAGCGGGACGCGCTCGAGCTTCGAGCGCTCGATCATCATATGGAGCGGATGAACGAGATCTTTTCCCCGGTCGAAGGAAGGATTCGCCGGCAACCTGAGGCAAAACGCGCCCCGGTCGGTCGAGGTGTGAACGCCGTCCATCGCGCGCGCGAGCTTATCGAGCAAATCTCCCTTGGAGTCGTCTCCCTCGGCGGACGAAGCCCCCGGACAAATCCGCTCGGTGCAAGAGCCGGTGCGCGGTCTGATCGATATCGAAACGAACGGTTCTTCGCCCGTTTCGCCCGACGCGTCGTTCATGACAACGGAGCATTCGATGGAGGGAATCTCGCCGAGCCACTCCCCGATCGCTTCCGCGACGGTGAGCACGTACTTCTTGAGCCGCGATCGGCACGTAAGCAGCGCACAGTCGGGCGAGCGCAGCTTGAATCCGTCGATCGCTCCGCGCTTCTCCATATCGCCCAGGATCCTGCCGAGCTCTCTATCGACCCTGAACAGCGACCTCCAGGCGTCGATATCTCCGACCTCGACGAGGAACGCGCTCTGGAGATCGTCGAATGAGCTGATGAGCTTTTCGATATTGCGGTAACCGATATCGAGGAATCGCTCTTTCTCGGCGCCGTCGAGGAGCCGTTCCTTGTCGCTCAATATCATCACGGCGTTCCGTACCGAGGTGAGCGGCGTCCGCATGCGATGAGACAAACGGGTCGCGAATCGCAAATGGAGCTCGTCGAGCTTCCGCCACTCGGAAAAATCGTGCATGAGCACGAGGTACGAACGGCCCGCGGGGGCGATCACGCACTCGTGAATCTCGAAGCCGACGAGCCGGGACTCTCCCTTTCCGTCCGGATCCGGCAGGTCGATGAAGTTGATGGATTCGCCGGCGCGGCGATCGTGCATGATGTATGCGGCGAGCTTCCGGCGTTCCAGAATCTCCCCGGCCTCGCGCTCGCTCTTCGCGCCGAGAATCTCGCGCGCCCTCCTGTTGATCTGGAGCGGAACACCTTCTTCGTCGAGCACGATAACTCCCTGGCCGATCGGTTCGAGCAGATCCCGCGGCGGCGCGACCGCGGAAACGGAGCGCCGCGCGAGCGCGCGTGCTTTTTCAACGACAAAGTCGAGATCGGCGTCCCTCAGCGGCTTCCCGAGAATCTCGTCGGCGCCGCTCGTGACGGCGGCGACGAAATCTTCGCGTTCGCGGGATGCGGTTACGAGGATGATCGCTCCCCCGAAACCGCACGCGCGGGCCCGGGTGACGAGCTCCGTGCCTCGCATGAGCGGCATGTCGAGATCGGTGAACAGAAACGCCGGCTTGGCCGAGGGAAGCGCGTCGAGGAGGGCCGCCGGATCGTCGAAGCAGACGGACCCGATGCCGCGTCTCGCGAGATGCCGTTCGAGGAGAGTCGCCATGAGCCGGTCATCGTCGATGATGAAGGCGATGTCGGCGGCGGCGCGGGTTTCCCCGCGTTTCGCATCGGCAGTCGGATCATATTCGTTCGACACCGGACAACGTCCTTTTCAGCGCAGATGCATGATACATTCGGTTCTGCCGGGGTAAACGCAAGGCGTATGCCTCGAATCGCGCGAAACGACGGGGGCGTCCGGAATCGTTTGCTCAATTATGAGTAACTATCGGAACGGGGCGAAATCGCAATATGCATCAGGGATTGGTCGAATCGGGGCGCGCGGCGCGGGGGCGGGGCGGGAACCGGTACGCGAAGGACGCCAAAACGGACGAATCGAAGACGCGCGAGGCGGCGGTTCCCTCCTCAAGGGCGCCGGAAAGCTCGAGCAGGAGCCGCGGCGAGATTTCGCGGCCGAGCGAGAGGGCATATATATTCCGCTCCTCCCCGCTGTCGAAGCGGATAAAGAACACGGATGCGTCGAATGACCCCAGCGCAGGAAGACCGGCGCCGATAGAAGCCGCGAGAGTGAAATGCTCGTCATTCGCGAAATCCGCCGTCTGCCGATTCTTGACGGCGATCGAATAGAGCCCGGCCGCCTTCACGGCGAATCCCCGCGTCACGAAGCGCGCCTCGAGGCCCGCTTCGCTCTCGAACGACGCGTCCGAGAACGGGCGAAGCGCGTCGGATCCCGTCGGAATCCGCGCGTCCGCGCGGGCGAACAATCCCGACGCGGCGGCCGAATCGCCGGCGAGCCGGGCGTACGCGCGAAGCATCAGATCCCCCACGCCGTACCGGATGCCCGCGCGATCGCGAACCGCGGGGAACTGGAGACCGATCCGGATCTCGAACCGCGGGCGGGGACGAATCAGGAGATCGCCCGCGAGAAGCGAAGCCCGGCGCGTGCCGAGGTCGAACTCGCTCTGCCGGATAACGACGAGAGCGCGCGTCGAGTCGCTCGGGGAGAAGAAGGAATGCGGATCGGTATAGAGCCCGGTCGCGCCGAGCGGCCCCGGCGGAAACACCGCCGCCGCGGCGGCGGCGAGGATCAGGAAGGACGCGAGTCTCACGTGGCAGCCCTTCTACACGACGCCTTCCAGCAAGCGGGTTTTTCCCTGATTCACGAATTGAACGACGATCGTCCTTCGGTGACCGGAAAGGGTTTCCTTGGCGATCACCTTTCCGTAGTCGTTCCAGGAGCGGTGATAGATGACCTCTCCCACGCGATAGTCTCCCCCCTCCTGATACTCGCGCGCATCTTCCGTGGAGAGATCCTCGATGGCGAGATCTTCGCTCTTCGCCCCGGCCTCTTCCTTCTCGTTCTCTTCCGCCTCGTCGATATCTTCCTGATTGAGCATGTGCGGAAGGTAACCGCGGCAGCCGGGGCAATTGAGCCAGAGAACGTCCTGGTTATCCGATTCCTCGACGATCGGCATCTCGAACGTCTTCTTGCACACGGAGCAGAACTGCTCGATCGTCTTTCCACGATCCTTCTTGGCCTTGACTTTGCGCTGCGTCACCGGATCCACCCCCAAAACCGTCGCCTCTTTCACGCGTGCCGTCATTGCGATACGATCCTGCAGCATTCGTCGGCTTCCCTCGCCGAGAGAAACCTCATGCCGCACACGGGGCACACATGCTTTCCGTCGAGTCTGCCCTCGGCTTCCGCTTTCGCGAGCAGCCGATGGAATTTCACGTAATTCTTGTCTTTCTGAAGTAGTGTATCCTCCTTATCCACTCTCGTCATATCCACCCTCCCTTTCAGGGATAACCGCTTCAAAAACCCTACATGGTGTAGCTTTCAAGCCCGACCCATACCATATATGGTGGGCTTATATCATGTCTCCTTTCGGCTGTCAACAAGATTCCCCGAATAATCGAAACAGCGGGCTGCCGGTCTTCAGCGCACAATGACGACTTTGCGCACCTCGGTCTTGTCCCCCGCGACGACCCGCAGAAAATAAACTCCCGCGGGAACGGCCTTGTAGCGCGAATCGGTTCCGTCCCACGTGAGCGTCAGGAAGCCGCTGAAGACGCTGTTCGAATAGACGCTCTTGACGCGCTGCCCGAGCACGTTGTAGACGCCGATCTCGACGCGCGTCCTGACCTCGCCGAGCGCGCTCGCCGCCGACGCGCCTCCCTCCGCCGCCGCGCGGCTCATGCTCGCGCCGCCGTAGCTTTTCGGCACGTTCACCGTGAACATGACGCGATCCCGCGACGGATTGGGAAGCGGATTCGAAACGACGCTCCCTCCGACCGGAACGGCCGCGGTCGCGGAAACGTCCTGCGACGCGAAGACGTAATCGTGTTCTTCGCCGCGGAAGTCGATCGAGAATCTGCCGTCGAGCCGGTAACGGTACTTGTGCGCCGGCATCACCGTCGTATCGACGAAGCTGTACGCCCGGCGGCTGCCTATCCCGTCCGGTTCGGATATCGTGGCCAGACGCGTTTCGACTCCGCCCGCCGTGAGATCCGAACGCATCACGTCGAACGTGGCCCCGAACAGCTCGACCGCGGTTGTCCATTCGATCCGAATGCTCTCCTCGGCGGGGATCGCGAACACCGTGTTGAACTTGAGCCCGATCAGGAACAGATTCTTCGACGCCGTATCGCAGAGCCCGATGCGATTCTCCGTGCGAAAATCTATCGTGTTGAGCCCGGGCACCAGCTCACCCGAGATCTCCTTGGCGACCCTCTCATACGAAGCGTGCCCCCACTTGCCGTCGGCCGGGATTTCCAGCTGCCATTCCTGGTTGTTGATCGAGATCCATCCTCCCTTGATGTACGGAGCGTAGTCGACGCGGTCGGGGGGTTCCGACTGCATCGGGTTGAGATTCGGTACGG
>JBFYZM010000175.1:0-2975 GCA_041309505.1 Candidatus Krumholzibacteriota bacterium | reverse complement strand
CCGTACGCGCGTTCCTCGTACCAGGACCGCGCCGCCGCGAGCTCCGCGAACACGCGCGCCGACTGGGAAGGATCGGTCCACTGCCCTTTCGTGCGAGCGAGGAGGTCGAGGTCGTCGACCCATTGCGCGAGGTATGCCGCGTCGCTGCGGACCATGATCGGCAGGCCCGCGACCGTGCAGTAGACCGGGCTCGTATGGGCAAAGAGAGAATCCCCCGCGACGATCCATCCTCTCTTGACCCCGATGGCGCGGGCCGCGATCCATGAGCTCTCGAGAAGCGGCAGCGAGAAGTTCGTATCGACCGAGGAACGCGGCGGCTGGAACCGAAGGGTCAATGCGATCCCGCCGTTCCTTACGATCTCGATGCGATCGATCGGAAAGGCGCTCTCCATCGCCACTCTGCCCGATACGACCGCGCCCGGGTGGGCGGAGAAGCAGCTGTCGCCGCTCCCGCGCCCCTCGATCTCGAAACGCGTGAAGAGAGGCCCGTTCGTCACGAACGTTCTTCCGGCGGCGAGGCCCTCGAACCAGCTGTCCGCGCGGAATCCGTCGTCGACGATCCGCACGTACGTCCGGAAGCCCCCGAACGGAGAGCTGTCGAGCCTGTTCACCGCGGCGTCCGTTCCGGCGCTCGCCGGTATGCGGAACCCGCAGTTCAGCAGACGGTACCACATGTCGAGATCGACGCCCCCGTTTCGGAAATTACTGTAGCTCAGGACGTCCACCGCGTCCACTCTGCGAGAAATGCAATCGACGGGAAGCTCGCGGGCGATACCGTTGCCGGGCCAATTCTCCACCTGCGAGAAATCGTCCGAACTGGCCGGATGAGCGGAGATGACGAGCGCCCCGGGCCGCGTATGCGCCGAATCGGCGATATCCATGGCGAGCGGCCACCAGATCGATGAAGTGGGGGCGACGAGGGATTTCAGGCCGACGAGACCGAGATGTCCGTAGCTCGAGCTCCGCGCTTCCTCGGACATGAAAACGACGCAATCCGGCGTGCTGCAGGACGCGGGCGCGCCGGTGAAATAGTACGAATCATCGAGGCAGTTGACGATGTTCAGGCCCTCCGCGCCCGCCATGAGATGCGCGTCCTCTGGATCGAGCACGTAGTAGCCGCCGCCGTGGTTGATGTGCGTATGCGTATCCCCGGAATACCAGCCGAGGGCGTCCATCGAAACGAGGCGCTCGATCCTGATCACGAACGATGTGTCGGCGGTCACCATGAGAGGCAGGGAGATCTCGCGATACTCGAAGCCGCGCTTCATGGTCAGTGTCAGCGTGCCCGCGGGTACCGCCAGCGAAAACGATCCGTTCGCGTAGAAATACCCGCCTTTCGCCGAATGGTAGAAGGACACGGAGGGCGGCGGATACCATTTCGTCCCAGCCGCGTCGACGAGCAGGCATCGCACCGAAAGGGGAGTTTCCGTCGCGGCGTCGACGAACGAGCAGTGGAGATTGACGAGGGAACCGGCGTCGAGCGAGGACGCAAACAGCGGGGATGCCGCCATACAAAGCGCCGCGCCGAGGACGGCCGCGAAATACGGATATCTGCGATGCGGATGTCGCACGGTTTCACGCGCCCTTCCCGGCGGTCCGAAAATCGGCTAGCCGGCCTTGATGCCCCATTTTTCGAATATCAGATCGATAAGCGCGTTGACCTGGGCGCGATTGAAGAACCACATCTCGAAACCGAAATGCACGCTCGGCGCCGCCACGGCCACTCCCGACTCCACGTCAGGAACGATGCCCGAATATTTCGTCACCCAGATCGCTATCGCCGTGTTATTCACGGGGGACGAGAGATTTCTCGCGCGCATGCGATACATCGGATGGAAACAGCCCTGGGACTTCACCTGTTTCTGAGTCATCCAGTACGCCGGATCGTAGATCTCCACATAGTTGAATCCGCGCACCCGCGGATCGAAGTACCGGCCGGCCTTCGTGATCTCCTCCCAGAGCGTGAGCGTCGCCGGCAATCCGGGATTGCCGGCCGTGATTGCATCGGCGTCGTCGCGCGTCGCGCGATCGAGCCCGTCGATGCTCTCTCTCCGTATCCTCATATCGGGATCCGAACGGAACGTGCCGCTGATCTTATCGAACATGGTGATGCAATAATCCCGGTACGCCATGCAGCCTACGCCGCTCGTATCCCCCTCGCATCCTTCCTGCGTCCCCGTGATCTCGCATCGGAGGTTCAGCGGAAACACCATGGCGTTGGGCTGGAGCATCGCGGCGAGCCCCCCGGTTCTGTCGGAACGCCCCTCCGTCAGAAGATGCCCTCCCTTCGCGAGGAATATCGAGAGGTAGTTGACGACGAGCTGGCTTCCCGTCTCGATCTGCGATTCCGGCGTGAATCGAACGATGTCGTCGAAGCAGGTCGAAACGAGATCGGACGAGTAGGTCCAGATGATATTCTTGTACCGGCCGACGAGACCTATCTTCGGCGGCGCCGAGTTGGATCCGCCGCTCGCGACGTCGAACTCGTCGCGCGTGGGGTCGAATCCGCTCGCGCGCCCGCAGAGAGCGCGCCAGAGGTCGTCGTGCTCTTTCTCCGTCGGCATCGCGTAATCCAGCTGAACGAAATTGGTTGATGGGAAGTCGTCCACCCACAAGAGGTTGCGATCCATCGTGAAAGGAACGATGTTGATCTCGATTTGCCCGAGGGTTTCGGAGCCGGAGTTATCCTGGACCCGCACGAAGAGCGTATGCACCCCCGAATACCAGATCGCCGAGCAGCCGAGATTGAATTGGCTGCAATCCGTAGCCCAGTCGCTCGGGTTGTTCAGATCCGCGACGTCCCACCCGTACTGGTAGCACGTGATCTCGCCGCCGTACGCCGTGGCATCCCCATTCCACCGGAAGTTCAGCTCGACCCCGGGAGGTAGATCGCGCTTCTGGGGGCGAAGATTCGTTCCGGTGAATTGGAATCCTCCGATATAGGGCGCCGTGATGGTCAAGAACGGCGACGCGGT
>JBFYZM010000174.1:0-4000 GCA_041309505.1 Candidatus Krumholzibacteriota bacterium | reverse complement strand
GACCGCGCGCTCTCGTTTTATCCGCCTGAAGAGAAGGATAGATTGACGATGGCGAGAACGCGGCCGCGGAGGAAGGGAAAGCCGCTATGAAAGCGGTCAGGAAAATGTCTCTCGGGGAATTGGCCGCTTTTGTATGCGCGCAATTGAGGAATCATGGCATCAAGGCCGTTCTTTCGGGCGGGGGCTGCGTCGCCATCTATACCGAGAACCGTTACCAATCGTTCGATCTCGATTTTGTGGAGAATGCTCCGACCGGGAGAAAGCGAATCAAGGAAGTACTGCTCGAGATAGGCTTCGTTGAAAAAGATCGTTATTTCAAGCATCCGGACACCGATTTCATAATCGAATTCCCGGCCGGGCCCCTGGCAGTGGGGAGCGAACCCGTCAGGGAGATTGAGGAGATCGTGTTTCCGACGGGACGTCTCTCGTTGCTGTATCCGACGGATTGCGTCAAGGATCGACTCGCGGACTATTATCACTGGAACGATCCGCAGTGTCTGGAGCAGGCGCTGCTTGTGACCGAGGCGAAGAAAGTCGATCTCAGGGAGATTGCGCGGTGGTCCGCCGCCGAGAATAAATCGGCGGAGTTCCAGGGAATACGCAAGAGATTGTCGGAGGCCGCGCGGAAAAGGAAAGACTCCTGACCTGCAGGAGGTCGCAGGTTCAAGTCCTGCTTCGCCCACCAATCAACGATAGAATCGCTCCGTTCGTGAGTGCCTGCAGGGCCAGGCGTTCATTTTTCCTCGCCTCCTCCCGTGGGAAATGTTATTAATATAGTGTCGGCTCTTCTCAGGGGGGGAAAACATGTCAAGAAGCGGCTCGTCATCCGTCATCATCGGTATTTCAATTATTCATCTGGGGCTTTTCTGCGCTCCATCTCTCCATGCGTCTCCGCCGATACTCGATCGCCCCGGGTGGATTCGGCAGCATCCCTACAGCGACGAGATATTCAAAGCCGTGGATTTCGTGGATGTCTCCACCGGGACGATCGTGGGGAGCGGTGGTGTCATCATTCGGACGACGGATGGGGGGATCACCTGGACGCGGCAGACGAGCGCGACGACGGTCAGCCTGAACGACGTCGATTTCTACGATTCGAACAGGGGGGCGGCGGTCGGAGACAGCGGCACGGTTCTGTGGACAGAAAACGGGGGCGCCGTTTGGGCCAGAATAGAGACTGGAACGGATCAGTCCCTCGAAAGCGTTTCTTTCACGAGCGCCGATACCGTGCAAATCGTCGGCGGATTCGCGCTGATTCGAACGACTGACGGCGGCGCCACGTGGAATGTCAAGGAATGCGACGTGTGCATGATAAGTGCTCTCAGGGGCGCCTCGTTCGTGGACGGGGGCGCGGGAATCGCAGTAGGGGATTACCGCATTACCGTTGGAACGACCGATGCGGGCGCCACGTGGGGTTTTCGCTATTGGGATTACTCGGAATTCTACACGATGTTCAACGACGTTGCGCTTCTCAGTCCCGATACGGCATTTGCCGTTGGCAAGACCAATGATGGCGGGCTTTTTCGCTCTGCTATCTATAAGACAAACGATGCCGGGGAGAATTGGTTCGAGGTCGGTATACCATTCTGGTGGTGTGGCTATTTTGTCTCCGGTTGTCAGTTGAACAGAATCGCATTCATCGATGCCGATCATGGAATAGCCATCGGCAACAACGGTCATATCCTGCGAACGGACGATAGAGGAGCTACCTGGGCCTTTCAAACGAGCGGCACGAGCCTTGACCTCTTTGGGGCGTCATTTCCGGACGCAAGCGCGGGATGGGCGGTGGGGGCCGGCGGTCTTATCCTGCATACGACGGATGGCGGAATCACGTGGACGAAACAGACGAACACCGTAACGACTGCGACACTGAAAGCGATTCATTTCATCGATGCGAATAGAGGAATGATGGCCGGAGAGGGCGCATCGAGCGGAGTAACCATTGACGGCGGCCGAACATGGTGGGGGGGGGTAGGCGGCGCCTATATGCAAATCCATGACCTGGCGTTCAACGGAGCTGATACGGGCATTGTGGTCGGCAAGAACTGTTGCACGGGGAGCGTAGGTCTTATTCGTCGAACGACGGATGGCGGATCTACCATGGAAGTGGTTGCGAGTCCGGTTTCGGAAATCTTGTACGGATGCTGTTTCGCGAGCCCCGTGGTCGCATATGCCGGCGGCGAAAACGGCTTGCTGCTCAAATCAATCGACGCCGGTGTCACCTGGATCGAGCTCCCCGGCTTTCCGGACGACGAGTGGGTGAAAAGCGTCTCTTTTTCCGACGAGCTGACGGGAACGGTCATCGGAGGCACGTCGATTCTTCGCACGGAGGATGGCGGCGAGACGTGGACTCCGCAATCGAGCGGAACGAGCGAGTTCCTTCTGGACATCCAATTCACGGGCGCGGAGAGAGGCGCCATCGTCGGTGAGTCGGGTACGATCCTCCGCACGACCGACGGAGGCGATACCTGGATCCCTCAATCCAGCGGCACGTCCTATGATCTCTTCGGTGTGCACTTTATGGATGCAGAGAGGGGCACGGCCGTCGGCGCAGTGGGCACCGTTCTGCACACGACTGACGGCGGCGAAACGTGGGAGCCTCAAGAGAGCGGAACGACGCATACGCTTCATGCGGTTCATTTCATCGATGCGGTGACGGGATGGATCGCCGGATGGGGAGGAATCGTTCTCACAACGGAAAGCGGCGGCTACCCCGTCGCGGCGCTTCTTGAGCGATATGCCGCCGCATGGGAAGGAGATCATGTACTCGTCACCTGGATCCTCAATCGCGACGCCGCGGAGTTGGAGCCGACATTCGAGGCCTATCGGAGCGTGGACGGGGGCGCGAGCTTCGACGCTCTCGCGGCGACGGACATCCGGTTGAACGGGAGGGAGTACGTTCTATTCGATTACTCAGCGGAGCCCGGCGTGCAATACATTTACCGGGTAGTAATTCATGAGAGCGGCGCACATGCGGTCTCCTTCGAGGTCGAGGTCCGGACGCCGTCTCTCTCGATTTCCCTCGCGCAGAACTATCCGAATCCCTTCAATCCGTCGACTCGCATCGGCTTCGTTCTGCCCGCCGCGAGCCGGGTTGCCATGGCGATCTACGACAGCGCCGGCAGGTGCGTGCGAACGGTGCTGGATCGCGATCTGGGCGGCGGATCGCATGAGGTCATTTGGGACGGATGCGACGATGGAGGGAAAATCGTCGCGAGCGGCGTATACTACTGTCGGCTCTCCGCCGGCAAGCAAAGCCTTTCCAGGAAGCTCGTGCTTCTGAAGTGATTCATAACCGCGAGGTCGCGGGTTAAAGTTCTGCTTCGCCCACCGGCATATCGACGAATGGCTATTTTCGACTCCGTCGGTGTATAACATCGCAAAGACGGTCTGCATTCTTCCAGCGAGAGATGGAGGCGGGATGAAAGCGTTGAGATTCCTTCTGATCATAGGCGGGCTTGCCGCGGCGGTCTCCTGCGCGGCGCAGACCCCCGAGGTTCATCAGGCGGCCCGGGAGGGCGACTGCGCGCGCCTCGAAGCGCTCATCGATCGATCGCCGGAGCTGGCGAACGCCCGGGACGAAGGGCAGGACACACCCCTTCACGTAGCCGCGATGATGGGCAGGATGGACGCCGTTCTCGTGCTCCTCGCGCGCGGCGCCGAGGTCGACGCCCGAAACGCCCTCGATCAGTCGCCGCTTCTCTACGCTGCGTATAACGGATATGCCGCGATCGTCGATACCCTCGTCGCGCGCGGGGCGCCTTTCGAGTATAAAGACGCGCGGGGAAACGCGCCGATTCATTTCGCGGCGCGGCAGGGCCAGACGAGCGTCGTGGAGCTTCTCGTGTCGAAAGGGGCGTCCTTCGAAGATCGAGGTCCTCAGGGGAAGACGCCTCTCCATTTCGCGGCCGCCGGCGGGCACGCGGAAAGCGTGAAGCTGCTCGCCCCGCGCGGCGCGAAGATCGATACGAGAAACGACGGCGGTCGGACGCCCCTCACC
>JBFYZM010000173.1:0-4299 GCA_041309505.1 Candidatus Krumholzibacteriota bacterium | reverse complement strand
TCGTAGGCCCAGCGCGCGATTCCCTTCTCTCCCTCGCTCGCGGGAAACCCGGGATCGTGGCTCGCGAGCTCGAGGGCGCCGCCGGCGGGCAGATATATCGCCACGCCGCAATTGACGATCTGCTTGACGTTCTTCCGTATCGCCTGCAACACCGCGTCGAAGCCCGCGGAATCGGCGAGATCCGCCGCGAGGCGGTACAGCGCGGCGGTCTGGGCTTCGCGCCTGCGCGCCTGGATCGCCTGCTCCCGCATTCTCGATGCGAGCGTGCCGACGACGAGCCCGGCGGCGAGGAGCCCGATGAAGGTGAAGACGTACTGAACGTCGGCGACCTGGAGGGCGAGGTAGGGAGGGACGAGAAAGAAATCGAACGACAGAACGCCGAGGATCGCGGTCGCGGCGGCCGGCCCTTTTCCCCACCGGACGGCGGCGATCACGACGGCGAGAAGATACAGCATCGCGAGATTCGTCGGTTCGAGGCGCGTCTTGACGAGCTCGCCGAGAAGCGTCGCGGCGAACACGAGTGCGGCGCTCGCCGCGTACGGAAAGGCCTTCTTCCAGTGCACGATCAGATCAGTCTTTCTTGCGCGCCTGCATGAAGTACTGCAGGAAGTCGACCGGCACCGGGAAGAGAATCGTCGAGTTCTTCTCGGCGGCGATCTCGGTCAGCGTCTGGAGATACCTGAGCTGCACAGAAACGGGCTCGGGCGCCATGACGTGGGCGGCGTCCCGGAGCTTCGTGGACGCCTGGAACTCGCCGTCGGCGTGAATGACCTTCGCCCGGCGCTCGCGCTCGGCTTCGGCCTGCTTGGCGAGCGCGCGCCTCATACCCTCGGGTAGATCGACGTCCTTCACTTCCACGGCTGCGACCTTGACGCCCCATGGATCGGTTCGCTCGTCGATGACCTGCTGCAGCTTCTGATTGATCTTCTCCCGGTTCGAGAGAAGATCGTCGAGCTCGTGCTCGCCGAGAATGGAGCGGAGCGTGGTCTGTCCCATCTGCGACGTGGCGTAAAGATAATTCTCCACCGCGATGATGCACTTGGCCGGATCGAACACCTGGAAATACATGACGGCGTTCACCTTGACCGATACGTTGTCCTTGGTCACGACCTCCTGCGGCGGCACGTCGAGCGCGACCGTGCGGAGTGTGACCTTCACCATTTTTTCGAACATCGGAATGAGGAGGATGAGCCCCGGGCCCCGGACGCCGACGAACCGGCCGAGCCTGAACACGACTCCGCGCTCGTACTCCCTGAGTACCCTCACGCTGTTGCCGACGATGAAGATGACGAGAAGAATGACGACTGACAGTCCGATCTGCATACGGTCTCCTTTCGGGTCAAGCTCCCGCCGCGCGGCGGGATACATGTAACGCTAACGTATCTCTTCCACCTTGAGAGACATTCCTTTGACTTCGATCACCCGGACGCGTCTTCCCTCCGCGATCTTCCCGTCGGAAAAGGCGTTCCAGTGGGCGCCGGCCACGAATACGCTCCCGCTTGTCGCGTCGATGGCGGTTCGCGCATCCCCTTCCTGGCCGACGAGGGCCTCGCCGCCGGTCGTCGGCTTTCTGCGCAGCGACCGTATCGACAGCCAGACGCCGACGACGAAGAAGGCCCCCGTGACGAGGGCCACCGGCACGATGACCTGCAGCGAGGCGTGCAGGGCCGGATCGGGATCGTTAAAGAGCATGATTGAGCCGATAATCATGGCAACCAGTCCTCCCGCCGTCAAGATCCCGTTCGTCGCCGTCTTCGCTTCGGCGATGAAAAGCACGATGGCCAGTATGATCAGGAGAATCCCCGTGTAGCTCACCGAGAGCACCTGGAAGGCGAAGAACGCGAGAATGAGGCAGATAGCGCCGACCACCCCTGGGAGAACGGCCCCGGGCGTGGAAAGTTCGAAGTAGAGGCCGAGCAGTCCGAGCATGAACAGGACGTAGGCCACGTTTGGGTTCGCGATAACGGCGAGGAGCCGATCGCTCCAGCTCATCCTCATCTCGACGATCGCGGCGCCCTTCGTGTGCAGGGCGACCGTTTTCTCGTCGATCGCGACCTCCCGGCCGTCGAGCGAGTCGAGAAGCGTTTCCAGGGAAGGGGCGATCAGATCGATGACGCGAAGCTTCAGCGCCTCCGTTTCGGAGATCGATACGCTCTCCCTGACGGCGTCCTCGGCCCATTCCGCGTTGCGGCCTCTCCGTGCGGCGATGGAGCGGGCATACGCTGCCGCGTCGTTGACCATCTTGCCGGCCATGACCGAGTCGACCTTGGCGCCGAACCCGATGGAGACCGGATGAGCCGCGCCGATGTTGGTTCCCGGAGCCATGGCCGCGACGTGCGCCGCCATCGTGATGAAGACCCCGGCGGAGGCGGCGCGCGATCCCGACGGCGCCACAAACACGACGACCGGCACGCGCGAGATCATGATTTTCTTCACGATCGCGCGCATGGACTCGTCGAGACCGCCGGGAGTGTCCATCTCGATAATGACGCATTCCGCCCGGCGCTCTTCGGCCCGCCCGATCGCCTCGACCATGAATCTCGCCGAGGAGGGGCCGATGATGCCGCTCATCCGCGCGACGAGCACTTCCCCGGCGCTCGAACGGGATGCGAACGCGGTCGCAAGCAGGACGAGACACGTTACGATCGATTTCGCTCTCATGGGTATCATCCTTGACGGAAGAAGCTGGCAGCCCTCCGCAGGCAATACTGTCCCAAAAACGCCCACGCGTCAAGATATATAGGGGAGAGGGCGCGCGCCCCCCGAATGAGAAAATGCTTGAACCGTTCGCCCGGCGATGGGTAAGCTCCACCCGCTGTATCAGGTACTATATGAAGATCAACGAACTCATCCGGCGCAAGAGCCTCGACCGACTCCAGCAGGACGCGGAGAAATCCGGCAATTTTCCCCTGAAGCGCTCCCTCGGGCCGTGGGATCTAACCTCGCTCGGCATCGGCGCCGTCATCGGGGCCGGAATCTTCGCCGTGATCGGAACGGCGGCCGCCGGCGGGGCGAGCCAGAACGGCGCCGGGCCCGCGGTGTCCCTCTCCTTCATCATCACGGCGATCGCGTGCGCCTTCTGCGCCTTCTGCTACGCGGAGTTCGCCGCGATCGTCCCCATCGCGGGAAGCGCCTACACCTATTCATACGCGACCCTCGGCGAAACGGTCGCATGGATCGTCGGCTGGGTCCTGATACTCGAATACGGCATCGGAAACGTCGCCGTCGCGATCGGGTGGTCGGCGTATTTCGACCAGCTCCTTCAGGGGATCGGCCTGCACGTTCCCGCGTGGCTCGCGGTCGATTGGCGGAGCGCCCATCAGGCGGCAGGGGCCGCGCTCGCCTCGGGGGGAAGCGTTCCCGCTTCCATGGTCAAGGCGCTCGAGGCATGGAACGCGGCTCCCGTGATAGGCGGGATCCACGTTATCTTCAATGTGCTCGCCGGGGGAGTCGTCGCCTTCATCACGTGGATACTGGTCATCGGTGTAAAGGAATCGGCACGGTTCAACAACGTGATGGTCGTGCTGAAGCTTCTTATTCTCGTCTTCTTCATCGTCGTCGGCGCGATGTATGTGAAGCCCTCGAACTGGTCGCCCTTCATGCCGAACGGATTCACGGGAGTCTGGATCGGCGCGAGCCTGATCTTTTTCGCCTTCATCGGGTTCGACGCGGTTTCGACCGCGGCGGAGGAGTGCCGCAATCCCGGGCGCGACATGCCGATCGGCATCATCGCCTCGCTCGGAATCTGCACCGTCATCTATGTGGCGACGGCGATCGTTCTCACGGGAATCGAGCCGTGGCAGAAGCTCGGCGTCGCCAATCCGCTCGCCTCCGCGTTCTCCTCAATCGGGCTCGACTGGGCGGCGGGCATCGTGTCGCTCGGCGCGGTTATATCGATGACGGCGGTGCTTCTCGTATTTCAGCTCGGCCAGCCGAGGATATTCTTCGCGATGTCGAGGGACGGGCTCCTGCCGAAGTACTTCGCCCGGGTTCACCCGAAATACCGGACGCCGCACGTGACGACCATCTGGTCGGGCGTGGCGGTCGGATCGATCGCCGCGGTGACGAACATCAACGAGATGGTGGAGCTCACGAACATCGGAACGCTCTTCGCGTTCGTTCTCGTATGCGCGGGAATCCTCATCCTGCGGCGCACCGAACCCGACCGGCCGAGGGTATTCCGGACGCCGCTCGTTCCGCTGATACCGCTCCTCGGAATCGCCATGTGCGTGTATCTGATGCTCGGCCTTCCGTGGGCTACCTGGCTTCGCTTCGGCCTCTGGCTCGCCGCGGGGCTCG
>JBFYZM010000172.1:0-8609 GCA_041309505.1 Candidatus Krumholzibacteriota bacterium | reverse complement strand
AAATCCTCCTCATAGGAGATCGAAAAGAGGATAACCGGCACTGAGGAAAGGCTCGATCCAGTCTCAAGCGTTACCGGAGATGTATCGGCAAATGCTCTATCGACAAGCAAGTTAGCAGACTGTCGCAACCCCCCATAGAGGAAGTGAAAACCGAGGTTCGAGATGCCCGTCCGGTAGGGGGCGGGATAGGCCGCGACGAGAGCCTGCGCTCCTCGTCTAGGGATGCGAAATCGTTCGAGGACTTCTTCTTTTTCGAGGATTATTTCGCGAGGATTGTTCCGGCGAGCTTGATGCAAACCGACCCCCGGCTCAGCGTGCCTCGAAGTCGAGGGGGCCGCGCCCGAAGAGATTGCGCGCGAGGACGTTCTCGGGATCGTGCTCGACGAGCTTCTTGAGGAGCGCCTCCGCCTCCGCCTCCCGCCCCTCGTTCCGCAGCGTCAGGGCGAGCGAGAGGTTCGCCTCGCTGTACTCGGAGTTCACCTCGAGGCTCTTCCGGTAGAAACGCTCAGCCGCCGGGAGCTCTCCGCGATAGAACTTGATGTCGCCGAGAATCTTGAAGAGATCGGCGAAATCGGCAGCGGGCGGATCGAGGATCTTCTCCGCGCCCTCGTAATCCCCCTTGGCGATCATGATATGGGCGAGCTTCTCCTTCGCGCGCAGGAAGCGCGGATTGATCTCGAGCGCGTGCCTGAAGAAGCGCTCCGCGTCGGCGAGCTTCTCCATGCGCAGGTAGCATTCGCCGAGGAAATAGAGCACGTCGGCGCTCTCCCCTCCCGCATCGAGGATGTCCTTGAGAACGACCATCGCCTCCTCGAGATTCCCCTCGCGCAGATGCACGAGAGCGAAGCTGAGGTCCACGGCGCCCTTCTTCTCCTCATGCTTCGTCGCGTCCGAGAGATAGTCGATGGCGCGTTTCCGGTCGCCGAGCGCGTAGAGAAGGAGTCCGTAGTAGTAGCGCGCCTTCGAGTACGCGGGCGAAAGGGAGAGCGATTTTTCGAGGGCGTTTCGCGCCTTGTCGAGCTCGCCGAGATAGAAGTAGGTCGCGCCGAGGTAGCACTGCAGATCGGAGTAATCGGGCTTGATCGAGACGGCCCTTTCGAAATTGGAAATCGCCTCGCGGTAGAGCTTCTGGTCGAGGTTCGCGATGCCGAGATAGAAAAACGCCTCCACGTATTCGGGATTGACCAAGATCGCCCGTTCGAGCTCCCGCTTCGCGTCGTCGTGATCCCCTTTGCGCAGATACGAGAGCGCGAGCTTGAACCGGAGATCCGCGTAATCGGGATGGGCTTCCAGCGCCGACGAAAAGGCATGAACGGCCGCTTCGAAACCGCCCGTGTTATACGCCTCGATCCCTTCCTTGACGGCGTCGTCGAACTCGGAATCGGTCCGCATCATCTGTTTGAGGGACGCGAGGGGGGGAATACTCGTTTCACGGCCCGCGAGATGCTCGCTCAGAAACTTGCTGATCGGATTCGGGCTCTCCGCGCCGATGGCGAGGGCCCGCTTGAACACCTCGTCCGCCTCATCCTTCTCCCCCTTCTCGTGGAGAACGATGCCGAGATAGCAGACGGCCTCGAAGTAGTTCGGGTTGAGCTCGATCGCCGTGCGGAGGTTCGCGAGCGCTTCATCGATCGCTCCGAGCCGGTGATGGATGACGCCCATCCGGTAGAATACGTCCGGATAGGTCGGATTCTCCTCGACCGCTTTCTTGAAATGCCCGAGCGCGTCGTTCGGGTCGCCGGCGAGGTACTTCGCGGTTCCGATATGGGCGTGCGACTCGGCGGCGTAGAACATCCCGAGGGAGTAAAAGGGATCGGCCTTGCCCGCCTTGGGAATCGCCTTCTCGAGCTCGGCGACGGCGAGCTCGTACTTGCCCTCGTTGTAGAGCTTGATCCCGCGCTCATACTCGGGGTTCTTGTTGATGCCGAATATTTTTCCCCAGAGGGACACGCACCGCTCCCCGGATCAATCCAGCTGCTTGCGCAGGAACGTCGGGATGTCGAGATTGGGCTCGTGATAGCTCCCGAAGTTCACCGCGTTCAAACCTACCCCCGTATGGGCGAGATTGTCTATCTCAATCGGCGTGGGAGCTTCCTCGAGATCCCTGATGTTGATGATCTCGGGGGCTCGCGGATGCGCGACCATCTCCGGCTCCCGGACCGGCATGATCTCTCGTTCGCGAGGCTCGAAGCCGGTGGCGATGACGGTGACCTGGATCTCCTCCGCCGCGCCCTTGTTCACGACGGCGCCGAAGATCACGTTCGCGTCCTCCCCCGCTTCCTGGCTGATGACCGAGGTCGCCTGGGAGATCTCGTGCAGCGTCATCGTGTCGCCGCCGGTGATGTTGACGAGCACGCCCTTCGCGCCCTTGATCGACACGTCGTCGAGCAGAGGGCTCAGGATCGCCATTTGAGCCGCTTCGATCGCCCTGTTCTCCCCCTTCGCCCTCCCCGTTCCCATGAGGGCGTCGCCCATGCCGGCCATGATAGAGCGAACGTCGGCAAAGTCAAGATTTATGAGACCGGGGGTGAGAATAAGGTCGGAAATGCCCTTCGTCGCGTGCAGGAGCACGTCGTCGGCCATCGAGAAGGCCTCGGTGAGCGGCGTGTCCTTCCCCACGATCGAGAGGAGCTTGTCGTTCTGGATGATGATGAGGGTGTCGACCTCCTGCTTGAGGGCCAGGATCCCCTCGAGCGCCTGGCGGTGGCGGCGCTTCCCCTCGAAGGTGAAGGGACGCGTGACGATGCCCACGGTGAGCGCTCCCTGCTCGCGCGCCATGCGCGCGACGAGGGGTGCCGCGCCCGTGCCCGTGCCGCCCCCCATGCCGGCGGTCACGAACACCATATCGGCGCCCGCGAGCGTCTCGGCGACGAGGTCTGCGTCCTCTTCCGCCGCGCGGCGCCCGACCTCGGGATTCCCGCCCGAGCCGAGCCCCTTCGTCGAGTGGTTGCCGATCTGGATGCGCTTGTGCGCCTTCGAGAGCTCGAGAACCTGGACGTCGGTGTTGACCGCGACGAACTCCACGCCCATGAGCCCCGCGTCGATCATCCGGTTCACGGCGTTTCCGCCGGCCCCGCCGACGCCGACCACCTTGAGTCGCGCCAGCTCGTCGAAATCGTCGAATTCAAAACGCATACGTTCCCCCTTCCGTTCCAGTCTAGTACAAACTCGCGATTCTTCTCAACCTGTGTATCATCCCTTTGACCCTGTCGTACGTTCCGTCGCCGCCCCGCGCCGCGATCCGGTCGCGGCCGTGGAGCAGAAGCCCGATCCCGGTCGTCCACTCGGCCGTGTCGACGAGCTCGGAGAGGCCCATGAGATTCGACGGCTTGCCCGTCCGGACGTGCAGATCGAAGACCTCCTCCGCGACGCCTTCCATTCCCCGAAGCCTCGCGCCGCCCCCCGTAAGCACGATGCCGGCCCCGAGAATCCGATAGAACGGATCGTTCGCCACCGCCTTCTTCACCATCGTGAATATCTCCTCGATCCGCGGCTCGATGATCGCGGCGAGTATCTGCGTGCGCACTTCGCGCGCCTCGCGTTCCCCGATGCCGGGAACCATGATCGCTTCCTCGTCGTTCGCGAGCGAGGCGAGCGCCACGCCGTGGGAGATCTTGAGGTCCTCGGCGACCGCTCCGTTCGTCCGGAGCCCCACGGCGAGATCGTTGGTCACGTTGACGCCCCCCGCCCCGATGACGCCGCTCGCGCGGACCGTGCCGCCGTGATACAGGGCGTAGTTCGTAATGCAGCCCCCCACGTCGACGAGCAGACAGCCGAGGTTCATCTCGTCCTTCGTGAGAACGGCGCGCGCCGACGCGAACGGGTCGAAGACCATGTCGACGATCTCGAGGCCGATCTTCTTCGACACCTTGAGCATGTTCTCGAGCGCCATGCCGAGCGCCGTCACGATATGCACCTCGGCCTCGAGCCGCATCCCGGACATGCCGACGGGATCGCGGATGCCCGCCTGGTTGTCGACGACGAAATCCTGCGGCATCGAATGCACGATCTCCCGGTCGAAGGGGAGCGTGATGCTGCGCGCGGCCTCGGTGACCTTGTCCACGTCGCGCTCGGTCACCTCGCGGCGCGCGGCCGGAATCGCGATCACGCCGCGGCTGTTGAAGCTCCGAATGTGCGGGCCCGAAACCGCCGCGCACACGCCCCGGATCTCGACCCCCGCCATCCGCTCCGCCTGAGTCACCGCCGCGCGGACGCTGTCGGCGGCCTCGTCCATGTTGACGACGACCCCTTTCGTGATCCCTTCCGCGCGCGCGGACCCGGCGCCGACGATGCGCGTCTCTCCCTCGGCCGTGAATTCGCCGATGAGGACCGCCACCTTGGTCGTTCCCACATCGAGACCTACGACGAAATCTGAGGACATAGTTCTGGTCTCACCCCGCTTCCATGAGTTCAGCGTACAACCACCTGTCGGTCGAAACGCAGATCGATGACCGACGGAAATCCTTCGGGATCGTTCATGATGCCGAGCACCGTCTTCAACTTGCGGACCCTGCTCGCATATTGATCGCGGCCGAGCCGCACGAGCGTCCCCGTCCCCATCCAGACGAGGTCGACGTTTTCTCCGGATATGTGGATCTCGCTCAGCTGCCTCGACGGCGACAGCCCGAGCCTCTTGAAGAGATCGAGGATCTCCACCGCGCGCTCGATGCCCTGCGTCCCCGAGCGCTTTCCGATCTCCCGCGGCCCGATGCCCGTGATGACCGGCAGATCGACGTCCCCCTTCCCCGCCCTCCGCGGAATGATCACTCCCTCGCCGTCGACTTCGAGAATATCCCCCGCGACGAGCAGCGCGACCGGTTCGCGCTTCGCCACCCGGCATTCGACGGCGTGCCAGGGACGGCGAACGAACGCCGCGTCCCGCACCTCGGGAAACGCGAGCACGGCCTCGCGGGCCTCCGAAAACGAAACTGTCACGAGGTTCTTCCCGACGAGGCCCGCGCGGATGCGCTTCAGGGAATCCTGCGGAATGGTGCCGCCGCCGAAAAACTGCACGTCGGTGATGATGAATATCCCCGACCAGAGCGCGACGCCCGCGACCGCGGCGGCGACGGCCGCGCCGAGCGCGAGCCATTTCCGGGAGATTCGCCGCCTGCGCGACGTCTCCCGCGCCGCCATGCCCGTGGAGTCCCAATATCTCATCTTCTTTTCCCCGCTTCCTTTTCGGCGAGGAGCTCCTCGCCGAGCTTGTAGATGTTGCCCGCGCCGAGGGTGATGACGACGTCCCCCGGCCGAACGCTCTCCCGCACGGTGGCCTTCAGATCGTCCCATCCGGGCACGTAGCTGACCCGTGGCTTTCCCTCGCGCATCACGGCGTGATAGATGAGCTCACCGGTGACTCCCTTGATCGGCCGCTCCCCCGCCGGATAGATATCCGTGACAAACAGCTCGTCCGCCTCGCGGAACGCCCCGCCGAACTTCTCGTGAAGATCCCTCGTCCTCGAGTACCGGTGCGGCTGGAAGACGACGACGATCCGCCGCTTGAAGGCGTCGCGCGCGGTCTTGACCGTCGCGGCGATCTCCGTCGGATGATGGCCGTAGTCGTCCACGAAGAGAACGCCGTTTCGCTCCCCCTTGATCTCGAATCTGCGCGCGACCCCCTCGAATCCGGCGAAGGCCTTCCGGAGATGGCGGGGCGCGATGTCGATCTCCTCCGCGAGCGCGCATACGCTCAGGGCGTTGAGCGCGTTGTGGAAGCCGGGAACGCGGAGATGAAGCCTTCCGCGCCGCTTCCCCCTCACCGTGTACGAGAACCTGCTTCCCGACGGACCCGATTCGAGAAGCTCGCCGCGCACGTCGGCGCCGGCTTCGAATCCGTACGTCACGATCCGCCGCTCGATCCGGGGGATGATCGTCCGCACCTGCGGATCGTCGAGGCAGCAGATGATCGCCCCGTAGAACGGTATGCATCGCGAGAATTCGACGAAGGCGTCGTAGATCGCGTCGAGGGTGCCGTAGAAATCGAGGTGCTCGGCATCGATATTGGTGATGATGCCGAACACCGGCGTCAGGTGCACGAAGCTCCCGTCGCTCTCGTCCGCTTCCGCGACGAGAAGCTCGCCCTGGCCGAGCCGGACGTTCGTTTTGAGGCTCTTCACGCGGCCGCCGACGACGATCGTCGGATCGCAGCCCGCCTCCTGGAGGACCGCGCCGACGAGCGAGGTCGTGGTGGTCTTGCCGTGGGCGCCCGCGACCGCGATCCCCGTGCGGAATCGCATGAGCTCGCCGAGCATCGAGGCGCGCGGGATGACGGGGATTCCCTTCCCGCGCGCGGCGACGACCTCGGGATTGCCTGCGGCGATGGCCGAGGAAACGACGACGACGTCGCACCCGGACACGTTCTTCGCCGCGTGGCCGATCCGTATCTTCGCTCCGCGCGCCGCGAGCCGTTCGGTCGACGCGCTCTTCTCGAGATCCGAGCCGCTCACCGTGAAGCCGAGATTGAGGAGTATCTCGGCGATGCCGCTCATCCCGACGCCTCCGATCCCGACGAAATGAATATGCCTCGTTTTTCCGAGCATGCCGTTTCTCTTCCGTCCTCTCCCGCGACCGCGCGGCCGTTCGCCGTTCATGCCTGGGCGCTCCTTCCTGCCGCGGCGATCGCGATCACGTCGGCGGCGATGATCTTCGCGGCGTCCTTCCGCGCCGCTCCCTCGAGCGCGCGTCTCATCGCGGCGAGCCTCGCGGGGTCCGCGAGAAGCTGATCGAGGGCGGAAGAGAGCGTGTCCTTGTTCAGATCCGAATCTTTGATAACGATCGCCCCGCCCGCTTCGGCGAGGAACGAGGCGTTGAATGACTGATGATCGTCCGCGGCGTGCGGATAGGGCACGAGGATGGAAGGAACCGCCGTCGCGGCGAGCTCCGACACCGTCATGGCGCCGGCGCGCGAAAGACAGACGGTCGCCGCCGCGTACGCGCGATGCATCGCCTCGAGATACGGCCGCACGCAGACGCGGCCCGACAGGGGCCCGAGCTTTTCGCGCATCCACGCGTAGTCCTGATCCCCCGTCTGGATGACGGCTCGCGCCTCCGGGCGGGCGAGAAGGTACTCGGCGGCGGCGCGATTGAGCGTGCGCGCTCCCTGGCTCCCGCCGAAGACGAGGAGCACGGGACCGTCTCCCTCGATGCCGAATTCAGCGCGCACGTCCACCCGGACGGGCGAGACGATCTCCGCGCGAAGCGGATTTCCCGTCACGACGAGACCCCGGTGCTTCCCGAAATACGAGGACGCCTTCTCGAATCCGAGGTAAATCCTCCGCGCGTACCGCGCGAGAAACCTGTTCGTGAGCCCCGGTATCGAGTTCTGCTCCTGGATCACGATTTTCCGGCGCAGGCGCGACGCGGCGAGCACGACGGCCGCGCTCGCGTATCCGCCCGATCCGTACACGATATCCGGTTTGAACCGGCGGAGAAGCGCGAGCGACTGAAAGAACCCGAGTCCGATGCTCGCGGCGTTGCGGACTCCCGCCGCCGCGCCCTTCCCCCGCACTCCCCTCGCCGAAATGAAGCGAATATCGTAACCGGCCGCGGCGACGAGCCTGCCCTCGAGACCGGAGCGCGTGCCGACGAAGAGCGCTTCGAGACCGTTCACCCGGGCTTTGAGCTCGTCGGCGACGGCGCAGGCGGGCAGGATGTGCCCTCCCGTTCCACCCGCCGCGAATACGATCCTCATTGCCTGTTCCTTTCCTGCGCTTCCGCCGCTACACGCGCTTTGCGTATACGCTCTTCGCCCCGCGCCGAAGGCCGAACAGCCCGGCGCTCGGTTTCCGCTCCCTGCCCTCGAACGAGATATTCGTCAGAATGCCGATCGCCGCCAGAGACGCGACGAGCGAGGAGCCGCCGTAGCTGATGAAGGGGAGCGGCAGCCCCGCCGTCGGTATGAGGCCCGTCGTCATCGCGATGTTGATCGTCGCGGACAGGAAGACGAGCAGCCCCGTCCCGAGCGCAAGGACGTACCCGAACGAATCGGGAGCGCGCAGCGCCGTCCGCACGGCGCGCCGGAGAATGAATACGAACACGAGAAGCACGACGACCGTGCCGATGAGGCCGAGCTCCTCGCCGATGATCGAATAGATGAAATCGGTGTGCGCGTCCGGAAGGAACCGGTACTTCTGATGCCCCCTGCCCGGCCCGGCTCCGAAGAGCGAGCCCGATCCGAGCGCGATGAGCGACTGCTGGAGCTGGAAATTCGCCGCGCCTCCGTCCCCTCCCTTGACGTACGTTCCGACCCGCGTGATCACTTTCGACACGTGCAGAAGGAACGGCGTCGCCGCCGCGAGCGCCGCGCAGCCGAACAGAACGAGGTGCTTCATCCGGCAGCCCGCGACGAAGAGAACGATGCAGGTGACCATCATGATGAGCACCGCGTTCGAGATGCTCGGCTGAAGCGCCACCATGACCGCCATACCGGTTCCCGCGCCGGCGAGCGGCAGAAACCCTCTTTTGAAATCCCTGATGCGGTCGCCCCATTCCGAGATCTTCGCGGCGAGGAATATGACGAGCGCGATTTTCGCGGCCTCCACCGGCTGGAAATCGAAATTCGCGACGTCGATCGAGCGGCTCGAGCCGCGGATCTTGGTCCCGACGATGAG
>JBFYZM010000171.1:0-8425 GCA_041309505.1 Candidatus Krumholzibacteriota bacterium | reverse complement strand
GCCGCCTGCGGAGCACGCGGCGCGCCGGCCTGCCGAAGCGGCGGACGCGGCCGCAGCTGATGCCGGTGTTGACTG
Source organism: Candidatus Krumholzibacteriota bacterium (assembly GCA_041309505.1). Lineage (GTDB taxonomy): Bacteria > Krumholzibacteriota > Krumholzibacteriia > Krumholzibacteriales > Krumholzibacteriaceae > SSS58A. The sequence continues at coordinate 8,350 of JBFYZM010000171.1, read as the reverse complement.
GGGGTGATTTAGGGTGATCCGGATGAGATGCACTTGCCTAGCTGCCTACATGCTGATTCCCATCTGGCTGACCTCTGCTCATGCCACCGAGATAGAGATACCCCTATCTGGGTTGAGCGGCTTCTACGAACCCTGGACTGCGCGCGAGATGACCTTGCGATTCGATCGTCTCCCCATCACCGTCTACGGCGGCACTATAAGGCTTCAGGGGTATATCGATCGGGGCTGGTGGGAATGTGATTACGGCTCTGTTCCCATTCCCATTCCGATTGACATGTACTTCACGGCAACGATGTCGGATTCGGTCACAGGAGGTTCTTGGCGCGCGAAGACCTTCATAACTTGCCCCGTCGATGTATGGGGGTCGAGCCCATTCCCCCCATGTGAATTCGATATCAGGATATCATTCCTCCCGGTGAACAATGCTAGTTGGGATTTTCTGAGAGCTGGGCGCGCACACATAGTTCTTTCTGCTGAACCGGGGTATATAGGGGTCGGCTTTGATTGCATTCACTATGATCCCGCGGGACATTTGTATCTTGCATCTCTTATTGTCGACGCTGATTATCAAATTAGTGTAGAGCCATCCACGTGGGGGAGCATCAAAGCGCTATTTTCTGAGTAGCAGGAGTTTGCAAGAAAGCGAATCTAACTCCGCATTCAGCTGACGGCCGCTGCCGTCACGTCGCCTGCGGAGCACGCGGCGCGCCGGCCCGCCGAGACGGCGGACGCGGCCGCAGCTGATGCTTGTGTTGCATGACTTCTTGGGGTTGACATACGATATCGTTATCGATATACTTATTGTAAGACGATAGGCTTATCGATAAAGGAGGCGCATGAATACCCTGACGATTTCGCCCAAGTATCAACTTGTCATTCCGAAGGCGATCCGCGAGCTTCTTGGTCTCAAGCCGGGCCAAAAGGTGCAAGCCATTGCATACAATAACCGCATCGAGTTAATACCCGTTCGGCCGATCCGGCGCATGCGCGGTTTTGTGCGCGGGATGGATACAGCAATTGAACGAGAGGATGACAGAGTATGAATCTCGTTGATTCCTCCGGCTGGCTTGAATACTTCGCGGATGGGCCTAATGCGAGTTTCTTCTCTCGCCCGATTCAAGATCTTGGTCAGTTGGTGGTGCCGACGCTGAGCATATTCGAGGTTTTCAAGCGCATCCTGCAACAACGGGGAGAGGGCGACGCCCTGCAGGCGATAGCTGTCATGCAGCAAGCCACGGTCGTTGAATTGACATCGCCACTGGCGTTGGATTCTGCCCGCTTGAGTCTCGAGGCACATCTGCCGATGGCCGACAGTATTATTCTTGCGACTGCCCGTACCTTTGGAGCAACGCTCTGGACGCAAGATGCTGATTTCAAGGATATGGAGGGAGTTCAATACGTCGAGAAGAAATAATGGCATGCTGACTCCGCATACGGCTGACGGCCGCTGCCGCAGTTCATGCTCGTGTTGGATATACTTAACCATGGTCATGACATATAGCCAGAATCTGGCTATAATCTGGCCAAGATGAAACACCGAATATTGCTGGCTCAACAAGCTGTGCGCGAGCTTCAGAGATTGCGGGCTCATGACCAGGCGACAGTAAGGGCTGCAATTGAAAAGCATTTGAAGCACCAGCCGAAACGGACGAGCAAGAGTCGTATCAAGCAGCTTCGTGGGCTTAAGAAGCCTGAATATCGGCTGAGAGTGGGAGATGTCCGGGTGTTCTACGATGTGGCGGGAAACGAGGCGCACATTCTGGCCATCATCAATAAGCCGGATTCCGAGAAGTGGCCGGCCGAAAAAGGAGAGCAATCATGAAGAAGATGGCCCTTTCAACAGTGAAGGATGATCTATCGCGGTTTCTGCGGATTGCGGAGAAAGAACAGGTCATTATTACGCGCCACGGGAAGCCCGCCGGAGTTCTCATCGGCTTCAACTCCGAGGACGATTGGTTTGAATACCGACTGGAGAATGACCCGCGTTTCCTGAAACGGATAGAAGCTGCGTGGCGCAGCATTCGGGCGGGCAAGGGCGTACCCCTCGAAAAGGTTGGGACTTAGAGCCGGAGATGTCCAACTCCGCATACAGCTGACGGCCGCTGCCGTCACGCCCCCGGCGGAGCACGCAGCGCCCCGGCCCGCCGGGGCGGCGGACGCGGCCGCATCTGATGCCGACGCTAAGCCTGCCGGAGGCATTATGAAGCGAATCGGTGCGATACTTCTGGGAGCTCTGCTATTGTATATGGCTGCGTGCGATGAGAACGAGACCGACCCTTACGACGATTATTTTGAATACTCATATATCGATACGGTTCTTGTGGGAGATACGATTCAGAATGACGAGCCGGCTCGGGTCGTTCATATCTATCCCGCGGGCTGCAATCATCTCGAACATATTGGATCCAGAGAGCGGGGAGACACGCTTGAGGTGGCGGCGCTCTACCATTTCATTATAAGAAGCAGTGTGCCATGCGCCCATGGGAGCGGGCTGGGCACGACATATTATTCCCTGCACTTTTCCGCGAGTGGAATGCGCTACCTATCCTATCGCCGGAGCGAGACGACGATGATCGTTCAACCTGTCTATGTCGAAGAATGAATGATGCCTGAAGAAGAACACGAACGGCGTTTTCGCCGAGCTGCCGAGCGTTTGCGCTCGGCAGAGAGGATCGCGCGCCTCGAGGTCGATCGGGTCGTCGCGCTCAGCGTCGAAGGGCTGGAGGCGCCGCGCGTGCTGGATGTCGGCACCGGCACGGGAGTCTTCGCGGAGGCCTTTGCGGCGAGAGGGCTCGAGGTCGCGGGGATAGATTCGAACGCCGCGCTGCTGCAAACGGCCGGCCGGCTCGTCCCGGGTGTGGAGTTCACTCAGGCCGTCGCGGAGGCGATCCCCTACGCGGACGGAGCATTCGATCTCGTTTTTCTGGGGCACGTCCTGCACGAGACGGACGATCCGGCAGGAGCTCTCGGCGAGGCTCGAAGGGTATCGACGGCGAGGGTAGTCATCCTGGAGTGGCCCTACGTGCGGGAAGAGCAGGGGCCGCCCCTCGAGCACCGTCTCAAGCCGGAAGCGATTGTGGAGATGGCGAAGCGGGCCGGCCTGGGGCGCGTCGAGACGATGAAGCTTGCCCACATGGATCTCTATCGGATTGCAGTCGGGCCGGCGGGCGCATCGACCTGAATCAGCCGGAAATTTGTAGTTTCATTCGGCGCGGCAAATGATCGATAATCGTGCGCGACTCGCCGCACGGGTGCGCCCGGCGGCAACACGAATGGAGGAATCGCATGGGCATTCTGTGGGAAATCGTTCAGACCGGTTTGATGTACGGACAGAAACGCAAGTCCGATTCGGTCGATGACCGCGTCAAGTTCCTCGAGGACCAGGTCATGGCGACGCAGAACACGCTGCGGAATCTGGTCAAGAAGCTCGAGGAGATCAACAAGGCCGATTTCGACGGGGACGGCAAGGTCGGGTAGGGGGGCGCTCGGGCTCTCTGCGCTGTCCCGCCGCAAGGCGGATACGATCGCACATGGAATATTCCGGCATTTCGGGTCGGCTGCAAACGGCCGCGGAAGGCAAGCGTGCCGCCGCGATCGTGATCGTCGCCGTCATGCTTCTCGCGATCGCGAACTCATTCGTGACGGATGACGCATTCATCTCGTTTCGATACGCGCGCAATCTCGTCGAGTCGCACGAGCTCGCGTGGAATCCCGGAACGGGCGAGAGGATCGAAGGCTACACGAATTTCCTCTGGACGCTCGCCATGGCGGCCGCGATCGCGGCGGGCGTCGATCCGGTGCCGGCCTCGAAGATCCTCGGCCTGCTCTTCGCGCTTCTGGCGCTTGTCGCCACGTACCGGTTGGCGGCCCGCCTGTTTCAATCCAGCAGCGCCGCGCTCCTGACCGTGTCGCTTCTGGGGACGAACTACACCTTCAGCGCGTTCGCGACGAGCGGACTCGAAACACAGATGCAGACCTTCCTGATCGTCGCGAGCGTCTCCCTGGCATTCTCGATCGCGGAGCAGGGGAGCCGGAGCGTCCGGCGCTCCGCCGCGTTTTCGCTTCTGTGCGCCGCGGCGCTTCTCACGAGGCTCGATTCCGCGATCCCGGTCATCGTTCTATTCGCCTATCTCTTGAATCCGATCGGGTTCCCGGCCGGGGGAAGCCGCCGCGCCGCCGCCGGAGCGGCTCTCGTGCTTCCGGCGCTCCTCGTCATCGGATCGTGGCTTTTCTGGAAACGCGCGTACTATGGAAGCTATTTGCCGAACTCCTACTATGCGAAGGGAACGATGTTCTCCCTCGACATTCTGAAGGGGGGCGTTCTCTATCTCTTCGAATTCTTCCGATCGTACTGCCTGCTGCCCCTCGCCTTCATTTTTCTTTTCATGTTCAGGGACGTTCTCGTCCGGCGCGGGACGCGCTTGCTTGCGTTCATATGCGCGTTGTGGTTCCTGTATGTCGTGAGAGTCGGCGGGGATTTCATGGAATTCAGGTTCGTCGTCCCCGTGCTTCCGCTCGTATTCATTCTGGCGGTGGCGACGCTGGGCGCCCTCCAGAGCCGAAGGGCGCAGGCCGCGCTCGTCGCCATGATATTGTTCTGTTCCCTCTTTCACGCCGTCACGTTCCGCGGCACCCCCGGCGTCGAGCCGGTTTCGAAGCTGCGGGATTACATTACCGGCGAAAGCGGGCGTTGGGAGCTGGCCGGAAAGGCTCTCGGCGAGCTCTTTCCCGACGGAGGCGTGACAATCGCGACGACCGCGGCGGGAGCGATTCCGTATTACTCGAAGCTCCCCGCGGTCGACATGCTCGGGATGAACGACGCGTGGGTGGCGCGCACTGGGGCGATCATAGGCGCGCATGCGGGGCATCGGCGCGCGGCGACCCTCGCCTATCTCGTCGAGCGCGGCGTGAACCTGGTAATAGGCCATCCGCTCGTCGAGCCGGTGGATACGGCGCACGAAGCGGCCGAATGCTCGATCGCCAATCTCGGCGGGATGTTCATGATTCAGAACGTGAGCGCCGATCGCGTTCCGGTCGAGGCGAGGATACTGGTGATTCCGCTCAACGCCGGGCATCGCATCACCGTGCTGTACCTCACGGGGAACGCGCGCGTCGACGCTATTATTAAGGAAAGAGGATTCGCGAGCTATCCGATAGCGCGCACGTGACCCTGGTATCGCTTGCGCGACCGGCCCCGAACGCGGGAGAACCTATATGGACCGATACGCGGTGATGTCCGACATCCACGGCAACATCTGGGCGCTCGAAGCGGTCCTGGAGGATATCGGGCGTCGGGGACTCAAGCATATCGTCAATCTGGGGGACACGGTGTACGGGCCTCTCGAGCCGCAGGCGACCGCCGAACGCCTCATGGCCCTTCCCCTGATCGGCATTTCGGGAAACGAGGACAGGTTGCTTTTCGAAAAGCCGGCCGTCCCGACGCCGGCCTCGGCCGCGGTCGAGCGCGTCAAGAAGAGGCTCACGCGGGAGAGCGTCGACTGGCTCGCGTCGCAGCCGGGCACGGCCGTGGCGGGCAGGGAGCTCTTTCTCTGCCACGGCACGCCGGCCTCCGACGAAACGTATCTGCTCGAGCGCGCATCGCCGCGGGGCGCGACGCTCAACGATTCGGATTTCATTCGAGAGCAGCTCGCTTCGGTCGAGCAGCCGGTCGTGCTGTGCGGGCACAGCCATATTCCCCGCGCCGTGCAGTTGGATGGCGGGCGCCTAATAGTCAATCCGGGCAGCGTCGGGCTGCAGGCGTATACTGACGATTCGCCTGAGCCGCACGCGATGGAATGCGGCAGCCCCCATGCCCGGTACGCGGTAGTGACGAAGGCTCGCGACCGGTGGTCGATCGAGGCCATTGGTCTTCCGTACGAATGGGAAAAGGCGGCCGAAACGGCGAGACGGAACGGCCGGAACGATTGGGCGATATGGCTCGAAAGGGGGCGCGTATGATCATCCGAAAGCGCGGCGCGGCGTTTCTGTCGCTCGTGTGCATTCTCGCGATCTCATGTTCGAAGGCTCCTCAGAGGAATCCCGCGCAGGATCGGAAGGATATCCAGCGGGTCGTCGGCAACTCGATAACGTGGGCGCTCGACAAGAACACCGAGACGCTCTTCGGCGCGGTCGCGCAGGATTCGACCTTCTTCGTCTTCCATCCCGATTCCGCGAGCACGATCGTGGGATTCGAAGCGTTCAAGAAGATGGTGAACGAGGTCTTCATGCAGGACGCCTTCAAGGCGACCGGCTCTTCGATACGCGACATGCGGATCGATCTCTCGAAATCGGGGGACGTCGCGTGGTATTCTGCGATCCTGGACGATTTCGGGGAATGGGACGGGAAGCCGTACGCCTGGCGGAACACCCGTTGGACGGGAGTCCTGGAACGGCGCGACGGGAAATGGGTGATCGTTCAGATGCATTTCTCCTTCGCGAAGTGAACGGGTCGCACGAAAGGAACGGTTCGATGAAAATAACGGCGTTCAACGGGAGCCCCAAGGCGGAACGCGGGAATACGTACGTCATGGTGGACGCGTTCCTCGCGGGGGCGCGCTCGGCGGGAGCCGAGACGGAGAATATTCTCCTCGCGAAAAAGAAGATCGATCCCTGCACGGCCTGCAACGCGTGCTGGTTGAAGACGCCGGGTAAATGCTCCCGGCGCGACGACATGGAGGAGCTCCTCGCCGCGACGATCGCCTCGGACGTCGTCGTGTTCGCGACGCCGGTATACGTCGATAACGTCACGGGGCTCATGAAGAATTTCATGGACCGTCTCATTCCGATCGGCGACCCGCACTGGGAGAAGGACGAGAACGGCGAGTGCCGCCACGTGATGCGGAACGCGAAGCCGCGAAAGATCGTCGTCATCTCGAACTGCGGATTCCCGCAGCAGAGCCATTTCCAGGTGCTGCGTCTCTTCTTCAGAAGGGTGGCGCGCAACATCAGCGCCGAGCTGATAGCGGAAATATACCGGGACGGCGGAGGGGTGCTGACCGCTCCCACGCCCGAGCTGCAGCCGCTGATAGCGGGGTACAAGCTTTTGGTCGAGAAGGCGGGACGCGAGACGGTGGAGCGCTCGCGGCTCTCGGCGGATACGATCGCGGCCCTTGAGCGGCCCCTTCTTCCCGCGCCGAATTACGTCGATAACTACATGAGTTACGTCAACAAGAGGTGCGACGATATCCTCTCGAAGCGAGGCGGTTAGGATCTGATAGCTGCCCGATGCCGCAAGCGGACTCGGGGATCATGAATGCTCGAACGGCAAGGGGGCTATGATGCGCAGATGTATCGGACTGTTGATGGTCGCCGCGTTCGTTGTCCCGGCAGGTAGCGCCAGGGCGGCGGGCGGCGATACGCTTCAAATCAAGACGGAGAATATCGCCGGCGCCGAGAAGATCGTCGGGCTCGAGTTCACGCGGATGGAGCGCGACTCCATGCTGCAGGATCTGATCGACAACCTGAAAAGCTACCTGGCTCTCAGGGGAGTCGAGATTCCGAATTCGATTCCGCCCGCGATGGAGTTCAACCCGATTCCCGTCGGTTTCAAGATCGAAAGAGAAAAACGAAGCTTCGTCGCGAGCAAAACGCGCAAGCTCGAGCGCCCGGCGAACCTCGAGGAGCTCGCCTTCTGGCCGGTCCGCGATCTCGCCGAGCTCGTTCGGACGAAGAAGGTCACTTCGACCGAGCTCACGAAGCTCTCCATCGAGCGGCTCAAGAAATACGGGCCGAAGCTCGAATGCGTAATCACCATCACCGAGGAGCGAGCGCTGGCGCGCGCGAAGCAGGCCGACGACGAGATCGCGAAGGGCAAGTACCGCGGCCTCCTGCACGGGATTCCGTATGGCGCGAAGGACCTCCTCGCGGTCAAGGGATACAAGACGACGTGGGGCGCCATGCCGTACAAGGATCAGACGATCGACGAGGACGCGACGGTGATTCAAAAGCTCGACGACGCGGGCGCCGTGCTTGTCGCCAAGCTCACGATGGGCGCGCTCGCGTGGGGCGACGTATGGTACGGCGGCATGACGCGCAATCCGTGGAATCTCGAGCAAGGATCGAGCGGCTCGTCGGCCGGCTCGGCCTCGGCGACGGCGGCGGGTCTCGTCGCGTTCGCCATCGGAACGGAGACGTGGGGCTCGATCGTCTCCCCCGCGACGCGCTGCGGCGACACGGGTCTCAGACCTACGTACGGGCGGGTGAGCCGCACGGGAGCGATGGCGCTCAGCTGGTCGATGGACAAGATCGGGCCGATCTGCAGGACGGTCGAGGACTGCGCGATCGTGTTCGACGCGATACGGGGCGCGGACGGGATCGACCAAACCCTGATCGACGCGCCGTTCAACTACGA
>JBFYZM010000170.1:0-7608 GCA_041309505.1 Candidatus Krumholzibacteriota bacterium | reverse complement strand
TCGATACGGGAAAAAGCGGCGATCGACAAACGGGCGCTCGATCGCTATCAGAAACGAAAGCCAACGCGAAAGGCCGGTTGAAATACATGATCAAGATTCTGATATTCGTCGCGGTATGGATCGTCGTCATGAAGTTCGTCCTCCCCCGGCTCGGCGTGCCCACCTGAATGTCGCAGACGTGCGGGATCGGGGACCGATCCGCGAAGGACGAGCGCGAAAAAGACGCCAAAACGGGGAAGTGAGCGCGATGCCTCTATTCGAATACGAATGCGGAAAATGCGGCAGGCTGTTCGAGGAGCTCGTCATGAGCGCGGCGCAGGCGGTCGCGTGCCCCTCGTGCGGTTCCGCCGACATCGAAAAACTCATCTCCCGGATCGCGAAGAGCTGCAGCGGATGCTCGTCGTCCGGCGGCGGCTCCTGCGGCCCCACCTGAGGAGGCTGCTGAAGCGGCGGTCGGCCGCATGCGGAAACACGAAGCCCGGGAGAACGGCGATTCTCCCGGGCTTCTATTTTTGGTAGCCCCTAGGGGAGTCGAACCCCTGATTCTTGGCTGAGAACCAAGCGTCCTGACCACTAGACTAAGGGGCCACCCTATCGTTCTGGCTGGGGAGGAAGGAGTCGAACCCTCATTAACTGATCCAGAGTCAGGTGTCCTGCCATTAGACCACTCCCCAATGGCTTCAAGAAATTAAGAAATATGCCGGACAAAAGCAACCCCTCTTTTTGCGCCGGTATCCGACGCCCCTCGAGCGGCAGGGCTCCGCGGCGCCGCCGGGTCGACGGAGCGGCGCCTACGACGCGGCAATCCCTCTCGCGCCGAGCGCCGCCGCCAGGCGGAGCCGTTCGATCGTTTTCGCTTTTCCAAGAAGAACGATGACCCAGAAGATATCCGGCGACACGGTCTTGCCGGTAAGGGCGACCCTGCTCGGATGAATGAGCTCTCCCGCCTCGATCATGAGGCGCTCGGCGAGGCCCCGGAGCGTCTCCTCGACCGAGGCGCGGTCGAAATACTGAAGCTTCTCGAATTCGCCGGCGAGCGCCGAGAGTCTCGAGGAAGCTTCCTTCGTCATGAGATGGTTATTCACCGCCGCCTCGTCCCGCGCGTAATCGTCCCGGTAGAAATAGCCCATGAGATCGGGAACGTCCTTGAGAAGCTTGAGCCGGTTCCCCAGGGTTTCGATGATGAGCGCGATGCGCGGAATCTCCCGCGCATAGGCGCGGATGCCTTCGGCGGGCGCCTCGGCCCGCACCGGTTCCTTCCCCGGCACGAGCTTGAGATCGACGGGACGGGAAAGATCGACCTCGAACGACGGCGGCAGAAGCTTTTCCTCCTCGAGCACGCCGTACACGAGCTCGATCTTCGCCGCCGGGGGAAGCGTCTTGAAATGCTCCGCGTTGATCCATTCCATCTTGCCGAGATCGAAAACGGCCGGATTGCTCGAAACCCTCTTGAGGGAGAAAGCCTCGATGAGCGCCTTGAGGGTAAAGAGCTCGCGTTTGCCGTCGTACGACCAGCCGAGAAGGGCGAGATAGTTGACCATCGCCTCGCTCAGGTAATGCTGTTCGCGGTACGAATCGACCGACGTCGCCCCATGGCGCTTGCTGAGCCTCGTCTTGTCGTGGCCGAGTATCATCGGAAGGTGCGCGAATTTGGGGAGACGGTACCCGAGCGCGTTGAACAGGTGCACCTGCCGCGGCGTATTGGAAATATGATCGTCGCCGCGGATCACGTGGCTGATCTTCATGTGACCGTCGTCGACGACGACGGCGTAGTTGTACGTCGGCCGCCCGTCCGATTTGATACAGACGAAATCGTCGAGATCCGCGTTCGCGAAGCTGAAATCTCCCCTGATGACGTCGCGGAAGCGCACGTCCCCCTCGGAGGGCATCCTGAACCTGACCACGAACGGAAGACCGCGCGCGAGCTTCTCGTCGATCTCGGACGGGGTCAGATCGCGGCACGTGCCCGTATACTTCGGAGGAAGCTTCTTCGCCTCCTGCTCGACCCGCGCCGCGTCGAGCTCCTCGGTCGTGCAGAAGCAGCGGTAGACCTTCCCCTCGCGCATGAGCCGGTCGGCTTCGGAATGGTACAGCACGCCCCGCGCCGATTGCACGTACGGCCCGTACTCGCCGCCGACGTCGGGGCCCTCGTCCCATTCGAGCCCGAGCCACCTGAGGCCGCGCAGAATGCCCTCGTACGACTCGCGCGTCGAGCGCGCCGCGTCGGTATCCTCGATGCGGAGCACGAAAACGCCTTGGTTCCTTCGGGCGTAGAGGAAGTTGTAGAGCGCCGTCCGCGCCCCGCCGACGTGGAGATGCCCCGTCGGGCTCGGCGCGAAGCGAACCCGCACCGCGTCGTCGTGTTTTTCGATCAAACTCATCGCACTCCCGCCGCGAACCGGCTACCGGTCGATCCGTATCCCTTCGATGAGAGCGCCGTAATCGACGCCGAACGCATCCCGGCTCGCCTGATCGAGAGGCGTGCCTTCCCCGAGCCGGTCGAGGAAGGAGAGAATCTGCTCCATCGAATGGTCCTGAAGAAGATTATCGAGCATCCGATACGCGGAATAGTAGGCGATCCGCGAATCCCCGCGGTTCGTTCCCTCCGCGATCGAGCGTTCGATGGCCTCGGGGGCGGGATTCATGTTTCGCCCTTCATACTGGAACTCGGGCTGCTGGATTTTGAGAATCTCCAGCTCGCCGGCGATCCGCGAGGCGAGGCCCTCCTTGAGCCAGAAGGGGGACCTTCCCCCCGACCGGCGATCGATCGCGACCTGCGCGATGCGATTGACGATGCCCTGCTCGGCGATCATACGTTTGGCCATGATATCGAGGGGTTCGAAAATGATCGTGTCTCCCTTTACAAAACCGTAATACCACCATTCCTTGCGCGTCATGAGAAGGTACTCGTCGAGGTCGACCGTTCCGATGAGAACGAGCTTTCCGGCGGCGGGGCGGCCGATCTCCTTCGTGACCTTCTCGTAGCCAGTCTTGGCGATCCCGAACGCCTTGACCGCGATATATCGGGCCACTTCGGAGGCGGGATAGCGGAGCTCTATCTGTTCATTCGCCATGACTCCTCCGTTGACGACGTGGTAATCGTCGACGGTGAGACGATATCCCTCGATCGGGGCGAGAAGGGAATCGGGCACGCGGAAAGCTTCCGAGCTCTCCTTTGTGTCCTTCGCGTCCTTCCCGCAGCCGAAAACGACGAGGAGCGCGCACAGCGCCGCTACCATACCCGTATTGCGCATCATGATCCTTTCTTCGGGCGTTCGCCCGATCCGCGCGAGATCTCCGACCGCGCGCGAACCTCCGTGCCGACCTTTTCGATGAGAAGCCCGCGTTCCTTCTCCCGCAGCTTCAGAAATTCCTTGCAGCCGGTTCGATTCTCGTCGAGCCAGATCCTCGCGAATGCGCCGCTCTCGATTCGATCGTAGAGCTTCTCCATCTTCTTTTCGACGTCGTCGCCGACGAGATCCTCGCCGAATTTGAGGCTTCCGTAAGCGGCCGTGCCGCTGATGAGGTCCCGCATCCCCGAAAGGCCGAGACGGGAGAAGAGATCGACGATGATCTTCACCTCGTGGAAGCATTCGAAATACGCGACCTCGGGGCTGTGCCCCTTCTTCACGAGCACGTCGAAGGCGCGCTTCATGAGGGCGCTCACGCCGCCGCAGAGCACGGCCTGCTCGCCGAAGATGTCGCTCACCGCCTCTTCCCGGAAGCTCGTTTCGTACGCGCCGATCCGAAGACACCCGAGCGCCCCCGCGAGGGCGAGGGCGATTCTCTTCGCGTTTCCCGACGCGTCGTATCCGACGCCGACGAAGCACGGAAGTCCGGCTCCTTCGAGGTACGTTTCGCGGAGCCTCCCTCCCTGCCCTTTCGGAGCGACGAGGAGCAGATCGAACGTCTCTTCCTTGATCCCGCCGAAAGCGACGGAGAAGCCGTGCGCGAAGCACAGGGCGGCGCCGGGTCTGAGAGCGTCCCGGATTTCAGTATCGTAGATCTCCCCCTGGACCTCGTCCGGCAGGAGCATCATGAGTATATCCGCCTTCCGGGCCGCTTCGGCGACGGCCGCGACCGCGAATCCGTCATTCTGCGCTCGCCGCCAGCCTCCCCCGCCCTCGCGGGCGCCGACGATGACGGTGCAGCCGCTGTCGCGGAGATTCAGCGCCTGCGGACGTCCCTGGTTGCCGTACCCGGCGACGGCTATCGTCTTTCCCGAGAGGACGCCGCGGTCGGCGTCTCTTTCCATATATATGTTCATGCGACGCTCCGTTTGCATCTCTCTAATAAGTAACTATTTATAACAGAATGGAGAAGTCGTGGCAAGGCCCTTGTGGGAACGGCTCGAAGGATCGCCGGTCGGGAGCTCGCGTCCGGCCGATCCGCCGAGCTTTTCCATTGACAGGGGCGATATTTCACCTTAATTTGGTGCGGAAGTGGCGGTGTAGCTCAGTTGGTAGAGCAGGAGAATCATAATCTCTGTGTCCGGGGTTCGAGTCCCTGCACCGCCACCAGATTTATATTCAGACCCTTACACTCCACATCTCAAAGTCAGCATTAAGATGAGCTGCATCGAAAAGGTCAGGGATTACGTCCGCGCCCGCGGGATGATCGCGCCCGGTACACGGGTGCTCGCGGCGGTTTCGGGCGGTTCGGATTCGATGGCGCTCATGACGATCCTTTCAGAGCTTTCGTCCGAGCTGCGCATCGAGCTCGCCGCGGCCCATTTCGACCACGGGATCCGTCCCGAGGCCGGCCGGGAGAGCGCGCTCGTCCGGCGCGCGGCGGGCAAGCTGGAGATTCCCCTGTTCCTCGGCTCGGGAGACGTTCCCGCCGAGGCGCGCCGGACGAAGAAGGGGATCGAGGAGACGGCGAGGATCCTCAGATACCGTTTTCTCGAAGAGACGGCGGGTGTCTGGAACGCCGGCTCCGTCGCGCTCGGACACACGCGGGACGACCAGGTCGAAACGATCCTCCATCATATTATCAGGGGCGCGGGGTGGCGGGGCCTCCAGGGAATCCCCCCGCGGCGGGGGATCTTCATGAGGCCGCTCCTCGCGTGCGGCCGCGAGGAGCTCAAGGCGCACGTCAGAAGCCGCCGCGTCCCCTATTGCGCAGACCGGAGCAACCTCGACAACCGGTTCCTCCGCAACAGGATCAGAAACCGGCTTATCCCCTATCTGGAGAGGGGCTACAACCCCGCGGCGGCGGAAGCGCTGCTCCGCCTCGGGGAGAATCTCGCCGAGGGATGGGAAACGCTCGAAAAGCCGCTTCGCAAGCTCATTCCTCGCGCGGGCTCGCGGGAAGAGGTCGCGCTTCGGCTCGCGAGAATCGCCGATCTCACCGATTTCCAGATCTACCTCCTCATCGATCTCGTGCTCCGGGATCGATTCGGCGTGATCCAGGACGTCGAGAGAACGCATTTCGACGCGGCCAAGCGCCTCATCCGGTCGGGTCGCTCGGGCAAAGCGGTTCATTTTCCGCACGGGATCGTCGCCCGGCTCGAGCACGGAAGCCTGATGGTGTCGAGAAGCGGCGCTCCCCCCCCGATCGCGGGCGAGGTGATCGTCGCCGGCCCCGGGACGTATCCGCTCCCCTGGTGGAATCTCTTCGCGGAGGTCGAGCGCGTGAACGCGAAAGACGTCGATCCGAAGGGAAGCGCGACGGAGGGCCGCTTCGCGGGAATCCGTTTTCCCGTGCTCGTCAGGGGAAAGAGGCCGGGCGACCGCTTCATCCCGTTCGGCATGAAGGGCGGGAAGAAGCTGAGCGACCTTTTCATCGATCGAAAGGTGCCCCTTTCGCGGCGCGGCGCGATCCCCGTGTTCGAGGACGCCCGGGGCGTATTCTGGGTCCCGGGAGTCGCGGCGGCCGAGCGAACGAGGATCCGCCCCGGGACGCGGGAAGCGCTGCGCATAAAACTTTTTTCCCGTTCCGGCAAAAAGTGATGCCCGCGCGAGGCGATTATGATACACTCTCCGGATGAAGGCGGGTATCGTCCTCGAATCACATACGGAAAGGCCGCGCGGTGCAAATCGGCAGAGTGCTCATAACGCGGGAAGAGATAGAAACGCGGGTCCGCGAGATCGCGGACCAGATCTCCGCGGATTACGCGGATAGGAATCCCGTTCTCATCAGCCTCCTCAAGGGAGGCTTTATTTTTCTCGCCGATCTCGTCCGCCACATCACGATTCCCCATGAAGTCGACTTCATCACCGTCCACAGCTACCGCGACGGAATCGCGAGAAGCGAACGGATCGAGATACTGAACGATCTCAAGCGGAGCGTGAGCGATCGCGACGTCATCATCATCGAGGGGATCGTCGACACCGGCCACACGCTCTCGTTCCTCGAGCGGATGCTCGAAGACCGCAGCGTGCGCAGCCTGCGCGTCTGCACGCTCCTCGACAAGCCCTCATGCCGCGAAATCAAGGTGCCCGTCGATTACGTCGGATTCAAGGTCCCCGACGTTTTCGTCGTCGGTTACGGGCTCGATTTCATGGAGCGATTCCGGAATCTCGCCTACATCGCCGAGCTCACGAGCGCGTCGGCCGCGCCGGAGGGGAAGGAATCGGGTACGGCCGCCGGAGCCAAATAGAATCCCCGGGCGAAATCGAATCCCTGTTATGGACAAAATCCCGTTTTTGCATTATTTTTCGGGTTGAGCAGGAAACGGATCGAAATGAGGCAAAACCCTCCGGATAGGAACACGTCGCGCAAGGAAAAGCAGATGCCGAAGAAATGGACTCCTTCCAGCCCCCTGCCGGGCCCCCAGCGGACGTCGCGATCGATGGCGCTTTGGGTCATGGTTCTCATTATCATGTTCATGGCGTACCTTATGTTCAACACGAACAAGGAACGCGAATGGACGCTCACCTACACCCAGTTCGTCAAGCAGATCGAGAAGGGCAACGTCGCCCGCCTGAAGATCAAGGGGCTCGAACTCAAGGGAAAACTCGTCGGCGAGATCGTAATCCCCATGGGGAACGGCGACGCCACTATCTCGAGCTTCCGCGTCATTCTCCCCGCCGAAGACAAGGATCTGCCCGACAAGATATGGGCGAAGAATCCCGACGCCCAGATCGAGGCGGATTTCCCGGGAAGCAGCGTCTGGGCGAAGGCGCTTCTCACCGCGCTCCCCCTTCTCGCGATCTTCGTTCTCTGGATCTTCCTCATGCGCCAGATGCAATCCGGAGGCAACAAGGCGTTCTCGTTCGGCAAGAGCAAGGCGAAGATGATCGACGGCGCCCTGCCGCGCGTGACCTTCGCCGACGTGGCCGGCGCCGATGAAGCGAAGGAGGAGCTCCAAGAGATCATCGAGTTCCTGCGCGAGCCGAAGAAATTCCAGAAGCTCGGGGGACGGATTCCGAAGGGAGTCATCCTCCTCGGGCCGCCCGGCACCGGCAAGACCCTTCTCGCGAAGGCGGTCGCCGGAGAGGCGGGCGTGCCGTTCTTCAGCATGAGCGGTTCCGATTTCGTCGAGATGTTCGTCGGCGTCGGCGCGAGCCGCGTGCGGGACCTGTTCGACAAGGGAAAGAAGCACGCGCCGTGCATCCTCTTCATCGACGAGCTCGATGCGGTGGGGCGCCACCGCGGCGCGGGGCT
>JBFYZM010000169.1:0-15996 GCA_041309505.1 Candidatus Krumholzibacteriota bacterium | reverse complement strand
TCGTATTGATGCAATGCCAGATACACCATTCCCAGCGACGCGCCGACGGGAAGGGACAGCGGATCGAGTCGCGCCGCGCTCTCGCTCGTCGCGACCGCCTCCTCGTCGCGCCTCATGGTCAAGAGGAGGAGGGCATACCAGTGCAGCGCCGTCGCGTACTCCGGATCGAGCGCGATCGCGCGCTTGTATGCCTTTTCGGCTTCGAGCCAGTTCCACTCGTAATGCTGCAGGATGAACGCGAGGGAGACCTGCGCTTCGGCGAGAGTGCTGTCGATCTCGAGCGCTCGAGCGACCGACGCCTTGGCCTTCGGGAAGACGTCGCGGGGAGCCGCGATGCCGAATGCCGCGAGGACGCTGTAGGAATCGGCCAATCCCGTGTACGCGAGCGCATATGTCGGATCCTTTTCGATCGCTTGCTGGAAATAGGCGATGGCGTTTCTGAATCCTTCCTCCGAGCGCTTGTTCCAGAAGTGCCGGCCTTTGAGGTAGAGCCGGTGCGCTTCCGCGTTCTCCGTTTGGCTCTTCGTGAGCCGGTCCCGGTCGGTCTCGCTCAATCGCACGCGCAGGGCGTCCGTTATACGCTCGGCGATATTCTGCTCGAACGCGAGAATGTCGGACAGCTTGAGAGAATACTGCTCTCCCCAGAGCTGCCGGTCCGCCGCGACGTCCACGAGTTCGGCCCAGATGCTGAGCTCCTCCCCTCGCACGCGGACCTGCCCCGTGAGGATGGCGCGGACGTTCAGCTTCCGTCCCACGGCTGCGAGATCCCCCTCGCTTCCCCGATAGCGGAACGCGCTGCTCCGGGGAACGACGCGAAGACTCGACAGCTGGGAGAGGTTGCTGGTGATACTCGCCGGTATCTCGTCGCTCAGGTAATCCGTATCGGGATCGTTATCGGCGTTGACGAACGGCAGAATGGCGAGCGATTCGATGCGCCCCGGCATCCCCGTCCCGCGCCCCCCGGCGAAACGCTCGCGCAGGTCTCCGCCGCCGAATACGGCGAGAAGCGTCACGGCAATCGCCGCGATGCCCGCGCCGATAACTCCGATTCGCCGCCCGCGCGACGTCGCTTTACTCGGCGCCCCGACCGACTCCGTTCCGGGCGTGCCCGCGGATTTCCGCGCCGCGCCCTCGGCGATCTCCCGTTTCAGACGGCGCAGATCCGCCGAGAGATCGGCCGCGCTCTGATATCGCTCGGCCGGATCCTTCGCGAGACACTTGTCGATCATTCTCTCCAACTCGAGCGGCACGCCGCTCCGAAGCGACGTGAGCGGCTCGGGGCTCTCGTGGGCGATCGAGTACAGGACGGCCGATTCGTACTCTCCCTTGAACGGCGGCCGCCCCGCGATCATTTCATAGAGCACGGCGCCCAGCGACCAGATGTCGGTCCGGTGATCGACCGTGTCGCCCCGCGCCTGTTCCGGGCTCATGTAGGCGGCCGTACCCATGGTCGAGCCTATTTTCGTCAGCGCCTCCGATCCCGCGGGCTTCGCAAGACCGAAATCCAGTATCTTCACGACGCCCCTGCGGGTGATCATGACGTTCCCCGGCTTGATGTCGCGATGGATCATTTTCGCCGCGTGCGCCTCGGAGAGACCTGCGGCGATCTGCGCCGCGATATCCGTCGCCTCGCCGACGGGAAGCGGCCTGCCGCCGATCCGCTCCTTGAGCGTCGCGCCGTCGTAGCAATCCATGCTTATGAACATCCGGCCGTCCGGCGCTTCGCCGATCTCGTGGATGGCGCAGATATTCTCGTGCTGCAGCGCGGAAGCCGCTTGCGCCTCGCGCAGAAACCGCCTTCGCGCTTCTTCGTCGCGGCCGAGCTCGGCGGGAAGGACCTTGATCGCGACGACGCGCTTGAGCTTCGTGTCCTCGGCGCGATAGACCTCTCCCATCCCGCCCTGGCCGAGCTTCTCGAGGATTTTATAATGAGATATCGTTTCGCCGATCATATGGTTCTTCTTCAAGAGAGAAACGAAAGGCGCCCGCGATCGGGCGCCCTTTATCTATCGCGCGCCCCGGCCCCCTCACCGGATGCGCAAACATATTCGCATCTAATTCACCTTTTCCGTCACCGCGATCCGACAGGCACCTCGGGCTTCTTCATCTGCTGATACTGCGGATTCTGCTGCATCGACGGCTTCTGCTCGCTTCTTCCGTCGGGGCTCATCTTGCAGTTGCCCTCGAAGAAGACTCCCTCGTCGATGACGAGACGCGTCGTCTTGATGTCTCCCTCGACGCGCGATCCGGCCTGAAGCTCCACCTTTTCCTTCGCGTCGATGTTGCCGACGATCGTTCCGCCGACGACCGCGCTCTTCACCTTGATCTCGGCCTTCACGCGGCCGTCCTTGCCGATAACGAGCGTGTCCGGGACCTGGACCGTTCCCTCGAACTCGCCGTCGATGCGGAGTGTTCCCTCACTGACGAGGATCGTTCCGGTGATCTTGCAGCCCTTGCCGATGATCGAATTCATTTTGCCCTCCCCTGGGAGCTGTTCGCCTTCTTTCCCGAACATGACGTCCTCCTTCCTGCCCACGTTCTTACCTCCTGTCGAATTCTTCCCTATTCCAGCAGATATTTCAACGGGTCCACAGGAACGTTGTTCTGCGTCACCTGGAAATGCAGATGCGGCGCCGTGCTTCTTCCCGTGTTCCCCGAATACGCTATCGTCTGTCCCTGCGCCACGCGCTCACCCTTGGAAACTACCAGCATTTCGGCGTGCGCGTAAAGCGTTTTTATTCCGTAGCCGTGATCTATTTGCACGTAATATCCGTACGAATCGTTCCATCCCGCCTCGGTCGCGTACCCCGACGCGGCCGCGCGCACGGGCGTCCCCCGGTCGACCGCGATGTCTATGCCGCCGTGAAATATCGTTTCCTTCTTCCCCTCCGCCATGCTGAATCTGTTCGTGATGAATCCGCGAACGGGCCAGAAGGTCGGAATGGCGCGGAGCATCGCGGTCTGCTCGCTCCGGAGTCCCTCCGGCATCGCCGTTTCTCCGCGTTCGGCTTTGCGCACCGCGACGCTGTCGTCGGGCATGACGACGAGCCCGAGCATCCGGCGCACCTGAAGGTTCATCGATCGCAGCTGCGCGACGTTTCTCCGCAGCTCCACGATCTGCTCCTGGCGCTTCTGGAGCTCCTCGAGCTGATGCTTGTACATGCGCCCTTCCTGCGCCTTGATGAGCAGCGCTCCGTAGGTCGCCGCGAATACGATCTGGACCACGACCCCCGCGGCGAGGATGCCGACGATCGCGTAGAAGAGCGCGTACGGCACGCGCAGCGTGCGCGTCTTCTTGAGATCGTGCGGAACGACGATTATCGAGAATTGTCCTTTGTCCATGCGCGCGATCTACCGCCGCCGGGCTTTACCGCGGAAGGTTGATTCCCATTTTTTCGAGAACGCTCTCGAGCTCCTCGTCCGAGTAATATTCGATCCAGAGGATTCCGCCCTTGCTTCGCGGCACGATCTTCGCCCTCGTGCCGAGGTGCGTTTCGATCGCCTCTTCGATCGCCTGGATCTGCGGGGAGATCTGGCGCAGGCCCCGGCGTTTCTTCGCGCGGGCTTTGCCCGGCGCGCTGTGCTCGATTTCCCGCACGGTGAGGCTCTCGCTCACGATCTTTCTCGCCCATTCGATCTGCGCCGCTTCCCCTTCTATCGAGAGCAGCGCGCGCGCGTGCCCCGCCGTGAGCTTGCCCTCGACGATGAGGGTCTTCACGACGTCGGGAAGATTGAGGAGCCTCAGGCTGTTCGCGACCGTGCTTCTGTTTTTGCCGATCATTTCGCCGATATCGCCGACCGTGAGCCCGAAGCCGTCCTTGAGCGCCTGATACCCGCGCGCCTCTTCCATCGGATTGAGATCCTCGCGCTGCAGGTTCTCCATGAGGGCGTGCCTGAGCGAATCGGCGTCGTCCACGTCCCGGACGATCGCCGGGATCGTCGTCTTCCCCGCGAGTTTCGCCGCGCGGAGCCTCCGCTCCCCGAGGATGAGCTCGTAGCGGTTCTCGACGCGCCTCACCACGATCGGCTGAAGGACGCCGTTCTGCCTGATCGATTCGGCGAGCTCCTTGAGGTGCTCGCCGTCGAAATGCTCTCTCGGCTGATGGGGATTCGGGTCGATGCGCTCGATGTCGAGGTCCTTGACGCGCTCCGTCTCCGAGACGCTCTCCCTGAGATCCTGCGAAATCAAAGCCTCGATCCCGCGCCCCAGCACCTTCTTCGTCATTTCGGCTGCCACCTTCCTTCGCTCGCCTTCCTGCTCGTCTCGATCAGGGGAGTGAGCTTTTCCCTGGCCTCGCCGTGGGTCTCCTGCCTGTCGATCAGCTCCTTCGCCAGCTTGAGATAGCTCTTCGCTCCGACGCTCTGAACGTCATACAGAAGGACGGGGCGCCCGAAGGACGGGCACTCGCTGAGCCTGACGTTTCTCGGTATCGCGGTCTCGTAAACCTTTTCCCCGAAATAAGATATGGCTTCCTGGGCCACCTGGTTCGACAGGTTGAGCCTCTTGTCGAACATCGTGAGGAGGACCCCCTCGATCCGGAGATCGGGGTTCAGGTGCTTCTGCACCATGCGGATCGTGCTGAGGAGCTGGCTCAATCCCTCGAGGGCGTAATATTCGCATTGAATGGGAATCAGCACGGAATCGGCGGCCGTCAGCGTATTGAGCGTCAGGAGCCCGAGGCTCGGTGGCGAATCGATGAAGATGAAATCGTAATCGTCCGCGATCTCCGCGAGCGCCTCTTTCAGCTTGTACTCGCGCGCGATCTGGGAAACGAGCTCTATCTCGGCGCCGGTGAGCTTCGGCTGAGAGGGAATCAGATCGACGAGCTCGACCTTCCTGATCGCTTCTCGCGCGCTGACGCCGCCGAGGATTACCTCGTAGATCGTGAGCTCTCCCGCGCCGGCCCTCACGCCGAAGCCGCTGCTCGCGTTCGCCTGGGGATCGATGTCGACGAGAAGAACCTTCTTCTCCGCGGCGCCGACGCTCGCCGCAAGGTTCACCGCCGTCGTCGTTTTCCCGACGCCGCCCTTTTGATTCGCTATCGCCACTATCTTGCCCATGATCTCGCTTTCACGCCTCCCGCTTCGGTCGGCTTTCAGTGGGTCGGGCTTTCGCTGAGCCAGTTCCTGAAATCCACATACGCCAGTCCGGGTTGATCTACTCCGTCGAATATCAGCTGCCCGATTTGTTGCTCCGTCGTAACGCCGGGGCCCCAGAAATTGTGCTGCGCTCGTATCGTATCGCTTCCGATATGGCCCGCAAGCCGTATCGCATAGCCATTTGCGGACTCCTCGCTGTTGGAGTAGATCGAACAGTATCGTATCATGGGGGCGGCCAGATTCGACAGCATGATGCCGTTGCTCCCGTTGTTTGCGATAATCGTGCTGTCGATCGTCACGTTCGTTTCAGAGGAGGAATACGCAACCTCGAGCCCGTTCGAGCCGTTGTACTGGATGGCGCTCGACGCGATATCGACTCTCGCGTTTGTTATTTCGATTCCTATGCCGTTATCCCAGATATCGCTGGAGAGTATGTGCGCCACGGACATTTCGTGCACGACGCTGATTCCGATATTGCTATTGTCATACACCGTGCTCCTGTCCAGCGTGAGCTTCGCCCCGTCCGTGACCTGTATCCCGTTCATGCCGGCGCTGATCTCGACATTTCTGAAAACGCCCTCGCAGAACGGCCCGAGCTGTCCATACAAATATATGCCGTCCCATAAGCCCGAGCTCGCCCCGCAGGTATTGCCGCGGAAGCGGATCTTCGAGCCGGGGGTTCCTTCGGCGATGACGCGACCGTACGCCTCGAATCCCCCTCCGCCGCTGTCGAATACGATCGTCACGCCGGGCTCGATCGTCAGCGTCGCCGACGATGGTATCGTCAACAAGCCGACATTCTTGACTATATAGACCGCTCCGGTGTTTGCGACGGTCGTGGTGGCGGCGGGCGGCACCGGGCTCGGGAATCGCGTGCAGGCGGTTATGTTCTGTGTCTTTGTAACTGTTTCTATTTCATCGGTTACGGCCAAGCTGATCGTCACGACCCCCGGGGAGCTGGGCGCCTCCCATTGCACGCTTGCCCCTATCCCGGACGCCGGCGAGAAGGTTCCCGCCGCCGCCGTCCACCGAAACGTCAGGGGATCGCCGTCGTCATCGATGGCGGTCGCGCTGAGCGTGATCGTTCCGCCGGTTTCGATAAAACACTTGCTCGCGGACAGGGCGACGTCCCCCGGCGCCGTATTGGCGATCTTGGTCTTGCTCTCGCAGCCTGGAGCCGCGGCAAGCGCGGCCAAAAGCGCTGGAATCGCAAGCAGATAGAATGTGGTGGCTTTCATTTCCTCCTCCTTGGTAGAGGCGGGGTCATTGGCATTATAGATTTCACCGGGGGGGAAAGCAACGGAAAACTGACCCGGCGAGGTGTTTCACGTGAAACACTTTGGCCGTGCGCGCGCGAGCGCACCGAACGGCGGGTGAAGGGATGGGCGTGGATACTCCCGCTGCGAACCCAGTCGCAGAGCTCCGGGGATGGCGCAGGACATTCCCCGCTCCGCACCCAGTCGCAGAGCCTCCAATGGGTTCGTCGCGGGGAATGTCCTGCACCTGCACTTGTAGCGGGTGGCGGCGATGGGGGCCCCCGCGCACGACACGGTTTGGATACCCCAATTAGCGGGTGACGCTGAGGGGGCCCCCGCGCGGCGCGCAGCTCGCGTAGCGAGCGAGCACGCGCGGGGAAGAATCAGCGGCAGGACCCGCGTCTCGGGCTTGCACCTCTAGCGGGTGACGCCCATGGGGCCCCCGCAGGCAGCGCAGCGAGCTTTGCTCGCGAGCACCTGCGGGGTGCAATGGGCGGCAGGACCCGCGTTTCACGTGAAACACTCAGGCGGGCGCGCCCTTGCGGAACACCAGCGCGTTGCCTCGATTTTCGGGGAGCTCTGCGGCCGATTCCAGGCGCAGCCGGCCCTGAGCGATCTGCGGCACTTCGCTCTCCCAGGACCCGCCCTTGATGGTAATGTACGCTCCTCCCGGCCCGAGGAGCCTGTCCGCAAGCGGAAGAATGCTCGCGAGCCGTCCCGCGGCTTTCGATACCACGAGATCGAACGTGCCCGCCTCTTTGCAGTTCGCCGCATCCTCTCCAATGACGGCAATGCTCCCGAGGCCGAGCTGCGCCACGATCCTGTCGAGAAAGAGCTGCGGCTTGAGCCTCCGCTCGAAAAGCGTCAAGTGGAGCCCCGGCCGAACGATCTTCCATACCAGGCCCGGGAATCCCGCGCCGGATCCGATGTCGGCCACCCTGCCCGAGGCGATTCCGCTCTTCTCCGCGGCGCTCAGCAGCGCAAGGGAGTCGAAAACGAGAAGCTCCAGGCTGCTCCCGAGATGCCCTTTGCCCACGAGGTGCATCTTCCCGCTCCAGAAGTCGACCTCTTGTAAATAGTGCGTGAGCTGCCGGGTAGTTTCGGGGTCCATACCGCCGAATCCCGTCCGGCCGAGCATTTCTTCCGCGACTTGTGCCATATCTCTGCCGGTCATGCCATTCTCCCTGTCTACCCGCGCTCGTTCCACTCCCGTTTTCCCAGGTGGATCATGAGGATAGAGAGATCGGACGATCGCACCCCGGAGAGCCGCGCCGCCCGACCGAGCGTCGTGGGCCTGAACTTTTCGAGCTTGAGCCTCGCTTCGGCGCTCAGCGCATCGATATCGTACGAGAAATCGGCGGGGATCCGCACCCTTTCGATCTGCAGCATCCGCTCGGCGAGCTTCTTTTGCCTGCGGATATATCCTTCGTACTTGATCCCTATTTCGAGCGATTCCTTCTCGCGCGGCGCGAGCCCGAGGCTGCCGGCCGGAAGCGCGCCCTCTACGTCCGCCACTGTTATGCCGGGCCGCTGGATAAGCTGGGAAGCCCTGAGGGGCGACGATACGCCTCCCTGCCCTTTTGCGGCAAGGATTCGGGTGCATTCGTCCGCGCTCAGCGCTCGTCGCTCGACGAACCTCCGCGCCCCAGCGACGCGCTTGCGCCCCGCGATCATCTTCTCCCAGAGGGCGCGCGGCAGAAGGCCGCAGCGAACCCCGTGCCTGAAAAGCCGCTCGTCCGCGTTGTCCTGTCTCAGGACGAGCCGATGCTCGGCCCTCGAGGTGAACATGCGGTACGGCTCGTCGATCTCCTTCGTCACGAGATCGTCGATCAGCACTCCGATGTACGCCTCGTGTCGCCCGAGAACGAGCGGGCTTCTTCCCGCGAGGCTCAGTCCGGCGTTGATGCCCGCCATGAGCCCCTGGGCCGCCGCCTCCTCATACCCCGAAGTGCCGTTTACCTGGCCGGCGAAATAGAGCCCGCCGATCCTCCGAGATTCGAGGGTCGGAAAGATCTGGTGCGGGGGATAGTAATCGTACTCGATCGCATAGCCGTATCGCACGATCGCGGCGTTCTCGAGCCCCGCGATCGAATGGATCATTTCCTCCTGCACGTCCCGGGGAAGGCTCGTCGAGAGCCCGTTGATGTAGATCTCGGTCGATTCTATTCCTTCGGGTTCGAGAAAGATCTGGTGCCGTTCGCGATCGGAGAAGCGGACCACCTTGTCCTCTATGGACGGACAGTATCTCGGGCCGACGCCTTTGATCCGCCCCGCAAAGAGGGGGGATCTGTCCAGGTTTCTGCGGATGATTTCGTGCGTCCTCGCGTTCGTGTAGGTAATGTAGCAAGGCACCTGGCGGCCTTTGATCTCCTTCGTTCTGAACGAGAAGGGAGAGGGCTCCTTGTCCCCGGCCTGCTCCTCGCAGCGCGAGAAATCGATGCTGCCCTTCGCGAGACGCGCCGGCGTGCCCGTCTTGAGCCTACCGCGCTCGATCCCCAGGGAAACCAGCTGATCCGCCAGCCGGCACGAAGGCGGCTCCCCCTCGCGACCGCCCGGAAAGCTTTCGCCCCCGATATGCATGAGCCCGTTGGGAAAGGTGCCGAGGGTGAGAATGACTTTCGGCGCGCCGTATCGTACCTCTCCGGCTACCTCGACACCCTCGACCGCGCCGTTCCTCACCAGCACTCCCGTCGCTTCGGCCTCGAGAAGGAGGATATTGCCGGCGCCCTCGATCGCCTCGAGCATCCGGCGGTGGTATGCCTGCTTGTCCGCCTGAGCCCGGGGGGACCATACGGCGGGGCCCTTTGCCCTGTTCAGCATCCGGAACTGTATCCCGGTCTCGTCTATCGCGAGCCCCATCTCGCCCCCCAGCGCGTCCACTTCCCTGGCGAGCTGCCCCTTGGCGAGCCCGCCTATCGCCGGATTGCACGACATCCTGGCGACATGATCCCGGCTCATCGTGACGAGCAGGGTCGAAAACCCCATCCTGCCTGCCGCAAGCGCCGCCTCGCAGCCGGCGTGCCCGGCCCCCACGACGATAACATCGAACTTTTCCCTTTTGATATTAGTCATAATTATTATTAATAACTGCGCATCGCACTATTTATCAAGCGCCTTACTTATAAAGAATTTGGCACCACTATTTCCCGATGCAGAATTTCGCGAAAATCGTCTCGAGAAGCGCATCCGACATCGACCGGCCCGTGATTGTGCCCAGGGCGTCCAGCGCGCACCTCGTCTCGACGCTGAGAATCTCGGCCTGCGCCCCTTCGTCGATCGCTCCCGTGAGCCGCGCGAGCGCTTCGTCCGCTTCGCGCAGGGCGGCCGCCTGCCGGGCGTTCACCGCGATTCGCTCGCGATCGAGATCCCCCGCGGCGCCCTTCACCGCCTTCTCGAATATCCATGCGCGCACATCATCGAGCCCCTCGTGCCTGAGCGCCGAGACGGCGATCGCGTCCCGCGCGCCGAGCTTTTCGCGCGCCTCGTCTATCGAGCATCGAAGCCCGAGATCGCTTTTGTTGAGCACGCACAGAAGCTTCTCCGGCGCGATCCGGGAGATTTCGTCGCGGATTTCAGCCGCGATCTCCGCGCTTCCGTCGACGACGAAGAGAACCAGATCCGCCTCGAGCGCCGCTGCCCTCGCGATCTCGATTCCTTTCGCCTCGATCTCGCAGCGAGTCTCGGCGATGCCGGCCGTGTCCTCGAGGCGGCACGTGAAGCCGCCCACGTGAATCCTTTCTCGAAGAAGGTCTCGCGTCGTTCCGGCGACGGGGGAGACGATCGCCCGCTCCTCGCCGAGAAGCGCGTTGTAGAGGCTGCTCTTCCCGACGTTGCGGCCTCCGAGGATCGTCACGCGAAGGCCGCGGCGCAGCCTCTCTCCGGCGATCTCGGATTCAAGCAGCGCCGCGATCGCCGCGCGCGCCTTCCGCGCGGCCTCGCGCGTGTCCCGCGGGGAACGCGCCGGCAGGTCCTCTTCGGAGAAATCGATCGACGCCTCGATGAGGGCGAGCTCCTCGAGGAGCGCTTCTTCGAGCGCGCGCACCTTCCGCGAAATCGCCCCGCCGAGCTGCTCGAGCGCGATTTTCCTCTGAAGCTTCGTCTCCGCCGAAATAAGATCGACGACCGCCTCGGCCTGCGCGAGATCGAGCTTCCCGTTGAGAAAGGCCCTTTTCGTGAATTCGCCGGGAGTGGCGAGGCGCGCCCCGAGCCGCGCGATCTCCTCGACGAGATCCGCGACGACCTGCATGCTTCCGTGGCAGGAGATCTCCACCACGTCTTCGCCCGTGTAGCTCTCGGGGGCGCGCATGACGGCGACGAGCGCTTCGTCGATCGGCTCGCCCGAAGCGTCGTTGAGCGTGACGAGGGTGAGGGTGCGGGAGGGAGCGAGACGCGCGCCCGGAGCCATGGCGGCGAGAATGCTCGCCGCCGAGCTCCCCGAAATGCGCACGACGGCGATCCCCGACTCGCCCGGCGGAGTGCTGAGCGCGACGATGGTTTCGTTCTCCATGATCCGTCAGCGGTTGCCCTGCTGCCGCCTGCCGTCGTCCGGTTTCGCGGGCGAGATGCAGACCTTGCGAAGCTCGCCGTTTCCGATCGTATAGGTCGTGATGCCGTCGAGGCCGGAGAGCGCCAGGTGAACGACGCGCCGCTCCGAGGCGTACATCGGCTCGAGCGTCACGTCGTGATTGCTCTTCTTCGCTTTTTCCGCGGCTTTGACGGCCTTTTGCTTCAATATCTCGTGGCGATTCCTGAGGTAGCCGCCCACGTCCAGGGTGAGCCGCTGATAGCCGCCCATTTTCTTCGACACGATGCGGCCGACGAGGTGCTGCAGCGAGGTCAGCGTGTCCCCCTTGCGCCCGATGAGCAGCCCGTCGACGCCCGCGGTCTCGACGTTGACGTAGACCGCCCCGTCCTGTTCTTCGGAAAAGAGCCGGTAATTCACGTCGAGACATTCCATGATCGCGCGCGTGATGTCGTCGACGATCTCCTCGACGCCGCTCCCCGATTTCTTGCGCGTGACGCGGATCTTCGCGTCGCGCGTCCCGAATATGCCGAGGAAACCCTTCTGCCCGGGATCCAGTATCTTGATCTCGACTTCGTCGATGTGCGCGCGGAGCGCCTCGAGCCCTTTTTCGAGCGCCTTCTCGACGGTCTTCCCCGCCGTTTCGACGCTGTCCAACCGGATATCTTCCCGGTTCTTGCCTTTCGTCTTATCGCGTTCGAACATGCCCATGCAAATTCCTGCCTTTCATTGCGCGGCGAGCCTCGTCGCCTCCTCGGCGTCGAGCTCTTTCTGCACGAAATATTGCTGAACGATCTGGGCCACGTTGTTGACCAGCCAGTACAGGACGAGCCCCGACGGCATGCTGTAGAAGAATACGGTCATGATGACCGGCATGAGATAGGTCATCATCTTCGTCTGCGCCGCGGGCACCGTGTCTCCCGTCGGCGAGCCGCCCATCTTCGTCTGGTAGATCATCGCGACGCCCATGAGAATGGGGAGGAGGTGAAATTCGTTTCCGATGATCGGAATCGCCTGCTTCCATCCGAAGAGCGTGTCCGGCGCCGAGAGATCGTCGATCCAGCTCACGAACGGGGCGTTCCGGAGCTCGATCGTATTGCTCAGGACGCTGTAGAGGGCGAAGAACACCGGCATCTGAAGCAGGAGCGGCAGGCATCCGCCGAGCGGATTCACGCCGGCCTCTTTGTAGAGCTTCATGACTTCCTTGTTCTGCCGGTCCCGGTCCCCCTTGTACTTCTCCTGGATCTCCTTGAGCTTCGGCTGAATGCGCTGCATGTCCTTCATCGCCTTGAGGCTCTTGTGGGTGAGGCGGTAGAAAAGGAACTTCGTCAACAGGGAGAGGATGATGATAATGACCCCGTAGTTCGGAATGAAGCGCGACATCCAGACCATGAACCAGAGAATGCCGACGCTCAGGGGCCGCAGCCCCCCCCACCCGAGGTCGATTGTCTTCTCGAGCCCTACATCGAACGCCTTGAGCGATTTCATATCGAGGGGGCCGACGTACCACGTGAACGAATCCTCGACCTGCCGCGGGTCCCCGCGGAACGGATACGCGATCGCGCACCCGATGAAGCCCGTGTTCCGCTCGCCGAGGAGGACGAGCGTGCCCGAGCCCCGGTTCTCCTTCGACGCGACGAGCGCGCTCAGGAAATACTTCGTCCTCGCTCCGGCCCAGACGACCGTGCCGTCGTACGAGTGCCTCGTCTCCTTCGAGAACTTGCCCAGGCCCTCCTGGTAATACTCGCCCCCGACCATCCCGAGCGCGGCGAACTTCGTCTGCTCCAGCTTTATGTTGGTCTCGCTCGTGGCGAGCCCGCTCTCCCAGCCGATCGAGTAAGCGCCGCTGTTCGCGATATCCCCTTCGCGCCTGAGCGCGATCGCGACGCCGACGCTGTTTCCGCCGCGGAAAAACGTGAGCCGCTTTTCGATGTATTCGCCCGAAGGTCCCGCTCGTTTGAAAAGAATCTCGGCCTTCTCGCGCCCCTCGCCGAGCACGACGCGCTCGCCGTCGGCGACGGGGGCGCCGTCGACGAACACCTCGAAGCTGAGCCCGGAGAGCTTCCGCCATTCGCCGTTCTGCAGAAGGCCGAGCGCGAGCCCGCCTTCGGCCCCTTCGGGAACGAGCTCGACGGAGCTCCCGTCTTTCCTCTTGAAGCCGTCGAAGGTGACGCTCTCGACCTCCCCGCCGACGCTCGAGAGCACGACCTTCATCTTGTCGGTCACGACCGTTATCCTCGCCTCGCCGGCCGTCCCGGCGCCGGGAAGGAGAAACGCGCTCGCGCTCGCCGGCGCGGCGAGCGGCGCTACGTTCGTCGTGTCGGACGAGCCCGACACCGCGAGCGTTTCCTCGGCGGCGACCCCCCGCTCGAGCGCGGCGATCGAATCGGCGCGCTCCTTCTCGCGGAGCTCCGCCACGCGCTGCGCCGCGAGCTTCTTCTGCTGAGGCGCCGCGTAGAACGCCTGCCATCCGACGAGAATGACGAACGTGAGGCCGATCGCCAGCAACGATCTCTTATCCATGCCGTCCTTTCGTTCGGAAACCGGAGGGTCTCGAATGAGCTATCGATGGTTCGCAGGCCGGGCAGGCACCGTCGCGTCAGCGCACGGGATCGTAGCCGCCGCTCGAGAAGGGATGGCAACGCAGGATGCGCTTGATCGCCAGCGCCGATCCCTTGGCGGGACCGTGCATCCGGAGCGCGTCCTCGGCGTACCGCGAGCATGAGGGCGTGAATCGGCACACCGGTGGATGATAGGGAGAAACAGCCACTCTGTATATGTGCAATGCCGCAAGGCCGATCCGTGTGAGAATTCGCGATATCATCCGTTTGTTGAAATGAGTCCAGCCCTACCCAACGAGCTTTCGACGTCAGCCAAGATCTCGTGGAACGTGCTTTTCTTCGGGCGAAACGAGGCGATAAAAACGATCCAGAGATTCGTGTCGATAAAACGATTTTCCAATCTCCTGAATATCTCTCTCATGTGCCTCTTCGCCCGGTTACGCTGACAGGCCTTTCCTATTTTCTTGCTTGCTACGAACCCGGGCACGACGCTGTCGCTTTCGTGCTTGAGAAAGTAAATGACGACCTTCGTCCCGGCTTCCCTCTTTCCTTCGCTATAAACAAGACGAAACTGACTATTCTTTTTGAGGCTCCGCGATTGCATGCGGATATCTTTCCTCTCGATCAGACGCTCAGGCGTTTTCTTCCTTTGGCTCTCCTCCTTTTCAGAACCAGGCGGCCGTTCTTCGTGCTCATGCGCTTGCGAAATCCGTGCGTGGTTTTCCTTCTCGTGTTGTGCGGCTGAAACGTGCGCTTCATTTTCCACCTTCTCCGGTGACGGGTATCTTCCTTAGATCATATGCCCTATTATACAAAAGCAGAATACGATAGAAAAGTCTTAAAACGTTGTCAAGCGAATAATACCGCGAAATGATATCTCCGCGTCGCATCAAGGGTTTTCTCCCTCCCGAAAAAACCGCTCCAGACTCCGATTTCGGTGTCAAGTCCCAATTGTCATTTGCTATTTTTTTAATTTGTTGCCCGTCAGCGGGTTACGACTATTTTCCCCCGGCCGGCAAAATTGTCTTGATAAGGCCCCGGGCGTGTGATAGATTCCCCTCCGCGGGATGAGGGGACATTCCCCCGTGAGCGATAATGGCCACACTAATTTACATCATGGCCGATAGCTCTGCCTCAATGTGGATAACGCTCTGGAAATGATATTTGAATCCCGCTGATTCTATTGTAAAAATTGGATTTGCGTGGTTATCCACATTTGTGGGCAACCGTCGCAATTCGAAGAGATTCATATTGATCTCCTGGGGGGTATTCCTTATCTCCCGGTGGGTCAAAAAACGGGGATTCGAAGGCTCTTTCTCTCTCATATCGACCATGAAAGACAGGCTCAAACACCTCTGGGATTCCATTCTCGAACGCGTGAGCGCCGAAGTCAACGCACAGAGCTTCCAGACCTGGTTCAAGCCGACGCGGCTCGTGAGCTGCGAGGACGGACGCCTCGTGGTCGAGGGCCCGAATCCCTTCTTCGTCGATTGGCTCGCGGAACACCACCGGCTCAAGATCGAGCGGGCGGCGCGCGAAACGCTCGGCGAGGCCGTCTCGGTCGAGTTCGTTTCGCCCGCGACCCCGCCGCGCGTCTCCCCGCCCGAGGCGAGCGCGGCGCGCGCGATGATCGTGAACGAGCCCGTCGTCGTCCCGGAAAACGCCCAGCTCAACGCCCGGTACGTCTTCGACGAATTCGTCGTCGGAAGCAGCAATCGCTTCGCTCACGCGGCGGCCCTCGCCGTCGCCGACAATCCCGCGCGCGCCTACAACCCGCTCTTCATCTACGGCGGCGCGGGGCTCGGGAAGACGCACCTCATCCAGGCGATCGGCCACCGCGTCAACGAGAAGTACCCGAAGATGCGCATCTCGTACGTCTCTGCGGAAGGGTTCATGAACGACCTGATCCTCGCGATTCGTTCCGGCATCACGCACGAGTTCAAGGACCGGTACCGCAACATCGACGTTCTTCTCATCGACGACGTCCATTTCCTCGCGGGAAAAGAGAGCACGCAGGAGGAGTTCTTCTTCACGTTCAACTCGCTCCACAACGCGAACAAACAGATCGTCGTCACGAGCGACCGGCCGCCGAAGGAGATTCCGACGCTCCAGGAGCGGCTCACGTCGCGCTTCGAGTGGGGGCTGATCACGGACATACAGCCGCCCGACACCGAGACGCGGATCGCCATCCTCCGGAAGAAGGTCGAGAAGGAGCACATCCAGATCCCCGACGACGTCATCCAGCTCATCGCGGAAAACGCGAAGTCCAACATCCGGGAGCTCGAGGGATCCCTCATCAAGCTGCTGGCCTGCTCGAGTCTCGCCAGCCGCGAGATCACCGTGGACATGGCGCGCGACGTCCTGTCCGATATGGTGAAGAACGCCGCTCCGAAAAAAATCGCCGTCCAGGCCATCCAGAAAGCCGTCGCCCAGCACTTCGACATTCCGATCGACAGCCTCCGCGCGAAAACGAGAATCGCCCGCGTCGTCATCGCGCGCCACGTCGGCATATACCTTTCCCGCGAGCTGACCGAGCTGTCCCAGATCGGAAGAGCGT
>JBFYZM010000168.1:0-4841 GCA_041309505.1 Candidatus Krumholzibacteriota bacterium | reverse complement strand
CCCGTTCGTCGTCTTCTGCGGTGGCGCGTCAAACTTGGCCAGATTGGGCACATCCCACTTGTTGATGATCTCGGTCTTGGTCATGATCACCGCGCCTTCGATCGCGTTCTCCAGCTCGCGGATATTGCCCGGCCACTCATGGGCCATGAGAAGCGAAAGAGCTTCCCCCGTCAGCCCCTTGATCGATTTGCCCTGGAGCCTGTTGAAGCGCTCGACGAACTGATCCGCCAGTATCGCGATGTCCTCCTTCCGCCGCTTGAGCGGCGGGAGCTCCACGCGAACGACGTTCACCCGATAATAAAGGTCCTCGCGAAACGCGCCCTTCCTCGTCTGCTCGACGAGATCCTTGTTCGTGGCGACGACGATTCGGACGTCGGCCGTTTCGGAGCGCGTCGCGCCGAGCGGCTCATAGGTGCGCTCCTGCAGCACGCGCAGGAGGCGCACCTGCAGGGAGAGGCTCACGTCGCCGATCTCGTCGAGAAACAGCGTTCCTCCCCGGGCCATCGCGAAGCGGCCCGGCTTGTCCCGCGTCGCGCCGGTGAACGCGCCGGCCTTGTAGCCGAAAAGTTCCGACTCGAGGAGCGTATCGGGGAGGGCGCCGCAGTTGACCGCGACGAACGGGCCTTTCCGCCGCGGGCTCAGATCGTGGATGGTTCGCGCCATCAGCTCCTTGCCGGTCCCCGTCTCCCCGAGGATGAGCACCGTGCTGGGGCTCGCCGCCACGGCGGGGAGCGCGTCGAACACCCGCTGCATGAGGGGGCTCCTGCTCACAAGCTCCCCGATCCGGAACCGGCCCTGCAGCTCCTGGCGCAGCGCTTCCAAGTCGCTCAGATCCCTGAAGGTCTCCGCTCCGCCGACGATGCGCCCCTCCGCGTCGCGCAGCGCGGCCGTGGAAACGCTGACGGGGATCCGGCTCCCCGACGCGTTGACGATGTAGCCCGCCCTGCCGATCACCGGTTTCCCCGTTTTCATCGTGCGCTTCAGGGCGCATTCCGACTCGCACATGCTGCAGCGGAACACCTCCGAGCAGAGGCGGCCGATCGCCTCGGCGCGCGGGATGCCCGTGATCTTCTCCGCGGCGCGGTTGAACGAGGTGACGCGCCACTTCGGATTCACCGTGAAAACGCCGTCCGAGATGCTCTCGAGGATGGCGTCGGTCGGCCGCGAAATTCCCTGCGTTCTTTTTTTTCGCACCGTCATTTCAACATCTCCTCACGGGCCGCCGCCCCCGCGGGCGTCACGGCCAGATGAGGTTGATCGCGGCGCCCGTCGCGACGACCGCGGCGAGCATGATCCCCGTCGCCTTGAGCGTATCGCGCCAGCCGAGCTCCCGCAGCAGCACGACGAGCGTCGCGATGCACGGAAAAAACATCGAGAGAATCACGCATCCCGAAACGAGCTGCTTCGTGGTGAGCGCGAGCGGCGCGAACATCCCCGCGCCCATTTCCTTCCGCAGTATCCCGAGAAGGAGCGGCACGATCGCCTCCTTCGGAAGCCCCCACAGCGTGCTCACGACCCCCGCGCTCGCGTCGGCGACGTAGTGAAACACGTTCAGCTCGTAGAGCACGTTCACGACGAGAATCGCGGCGAGCACGATCGGGAGCGCCTCCCGGAGGAATCCCCCGACGCGCATCCACATCTTCGAGGCGAGCGCTCCTATCGAGGGAACGCGGTACGGCGGAATCTCGATGAGGAGCTCGGGGAGAAATCCGCGCGTGGCGATTTTCAGGATCATGCCGATCGCGATCCACACGACGAAGAGAATACCGTACACGAGCGCCACGACCCACAGGCCGCGCGCCCCCGCGAGGCCGACTATCATCGCCTGAAGCGCCGCGCACGGAACGGCGATCGAGATGAGCGTCGCCGTGATGAAGCGCTGCCGCCTGTTCTCGAGGATGCGTGTCGCCATGATGCCGGGGACGTTGCAGCCGAGCCCGAGGAGCGTCGGGACGATCGCGTAGCCGTGGAGCCCGATGCGGTGCATGCCGGTGTCGAGAAACACGGCGAGCCGCGGGAGATACCCCGTGTCCTCGAGGAGCGAGAGCACGAGGTAGAAGCTGAATATGTAGGGGAGCACCATGCCGAGCGGCACGAATAACCCCGTCGTGAGAAGCCCGAACGACTGCTTGAAATCGATCCGGCCGTCGATGAGATTTCCGACGAGCAGATGATGAATGAACCCGTCCCCGCCGAGCGAGGCGGAGAGCTTCGTCATCAGGGGCCGCCACGCCGCGTCGAAGAGCGGTTCCATGCCGAAGGGGACGCGGAACCACGGCTCCCCCGAGATTCCGACGCCGCCGCTCACGAGGAACTCGCCTATCACACGCACGACCGAAAAGGCCGCGGCGAGAACGAGGAGCGCGATGATCCCGCCCAAGAACGGGTGCACGCTCGCGTCCTCGAATCGCTGGCTGACGGTATGGTGGTGATGGCGCAGCACCTGCACCTCGTCCACGATCTCCCCCACGCGGCACCAGATCCTGTCATCCGCGATGTGCTCGTGCCCGTTCGTTCTCTCCCCCGCGTGGTGGTGAGCCAGGTGCGGGTGATGCGCGGGGTGGCCGCTTTCGTCGCGCGCCGGTCCTTCGGCCTGCGCGCCCCGCCCCGGAACCTCCCTGGACAGCGCCGCGCCGATCAACCGCACGACCCCTTCGCCGGTCCTCGCCACGGTGGGAACGACGGGCACGCCGAGGAGCTCTTCCAGTCTCTCTTTGTTTATCTCGATTCCGAGGTGCCGCGCCTCGTCGCTCATGTTGAGGGCGACGACGAGAGGCTTCCCCTGGGCGATGAGTTCCAGCGTGAGAGGGAGGTGCCGCTCGAGATGCGTGGCGTCCACGACATTGATAATCAGGCCGGCGGCGTCGATGAGATCGATCGCCACGCGCGCCGCCTCGTCGAGAGGCTCGAGCGAGTAGGTGCCCGGGGCGTCCACCACGGTGTAGCTCCCGCCGCCGAAGCGCATGGCGCCCGCCGCGAATCCCACCGTCGTGCCCGGATAGTTGGACGCGATGGTGCGCATTCCCGTGAGCCGCGAGAAGAGCACGCTCTTGCCGACGTTCGGCTGGCCGACGAGGAGAATGTCGGCGGCGAGCCGGTCCTGTTTCGGCGGAAGCCTGTCGCTCGAACGACTCTCAACCATCTCTCTCGGTGCGCCTGTCTTTCCTGACGCGAACGACGATCCTTCGCGCCATTCCTCTGCCGACCGCGACCTGCGCGCGATTGACGAGGAGAACAATCGGGCCGCCCCAGCCGATGCGCGAGACGTTGCGAATGCGCCGCCCCTCGGCGAGCCCGAGGGAGCGCAACCGTGATTGCGCTCCCGGCCCGCCGCCAAGCGAAACGATCGTCCCCTCCTCGTCCGGCGCGAGTTCGGCGGCGGTTATCTCAATCATCGCCGAGAGCCTCCCTGAGCTCCGCGGCGAACGGGCCGCTCTTTCCGGATTTTTTCTTGAGAAATTCGAGGAGCCGCGCGAGCTTCTTCACGGCGAGCGCGTCGAGATGATGCTCCATCCCGCAGGCGTTCGTCTCCGAGATCCTCGCGGGCATTTTCAGAACGTCGGCGAACAGATGATACAGCGTCGTGTGGCGCGCGTACACGAGGGCGGCCTTCTTGCGCCCTCGGGGGGTGAGCTCGATGTGCCCGTACGCCTCGTGCTTCACGAGGCCGAGGCTCCCGAGCTCTCTCACGGCCGCGTTCACGCTCGGGCTCGTCACGCCGAGCCGCTTCGCGAGATCCTTCGTGCGCACGACACGGCGCTCCCGCTCCTCGAGGAGCGTCGCCTCGAGATAATCTTCCAGTCCTTCGGTCAGCGCGCTCATTGTTAGGCTCCTCTAACATTCTTAGTTGAATATAATTATACCCGCGCGGCGCCCCCTGTCAAGCCCGAAGAGCGCTCCGGCGGAGCCCTTGCCCCTTGACGCGCACCCTTCCCGCGCATTACCATCGCGCCATACACGAGAATTGCGAATCGATATTCCAGCGAGGAACCAAAGGAGAATGCCATGAAATGGAGAGGACGGGCGCAAAGCGGCAATATCGAGGACCGCAGAGGTCTCGGCGGCAGGAAGATGGCGGCCGGCGGCGGCGTGGGGATCCTCGTCGTCGCGGCGATCGTCTGGCTGCTGGGCGGCAACCCCAAGGACATTATCAATTCCATTGATACGACGGGCGGCCAGTATAGCTCCGCGCCCGTCGATTCCGCGGTCATAGCGGCCGAGGCGGAATTGGCCGAATTCGCCTCCGTGGTGCTGAAGGACACGGAAGATATCTGGCATGCCATATTCAGCGAAAGCGGCAAGACCTATCGGGAACCGACGCTCGTCCTCTTCAGCGGCGCAGCCGAGTCGGCCTGCGGCTATGCCGCTTCCGCCACCGGTCCCTTCTACTGTCCGGGAGACGAGAAGGTATACATCGATCTTTCGTTTCTCCAGGAGCTTCAGCGGCGGCTGGGGGCGACGGGCGATTTCGCGATGGCCTACATCATCGCTCACGAGGTGGGGCATCACGTCCAGAAGCTTCTCGGCATATCGGATCAGCTGCAGAATCTGCAGGGCCGGGTCAGCGAAAGCGAATACCGGGCGCAGCTCGTCCGGCTCGAGCTGCAGGCCGATTTCCTCGCGGGTGTCTGGGCCCACTATGCGCAGGCGACGAAGAACGTCCTGGAGGAAGGGGACGTGGAAGAGGCCATGAACGCCGCAACCGCCGTCGGGGACGATCGCATCCAGATGGAATCGCAGGGCTACGTCGTGCCCGATTCGTTCACGCACGGAACATCCGCGCAGCGCAAGAGCTGGTTCCTCAAGGGATTCAGGACCGGCGATCTGAATCAGGGGGACAC
>JBFYZM010000167.1:0-8139 GCA_041309505.1 Candidatus Krumholzibacteriota bacterium | reverse complement strand
CCACATCGTGTTGAAGATCGTGAGCTCCACGACGGTCGGGTCGCGCCCGAGAAGCTCCGTCACGCGGAGCGCCTCCCCCGTCGTGATATTGAAGCCGTGCTGCTTGAGAAGCGCGGCGATCTCGGCGTCCGATTTGCCTTTTATCGAAACGATTCCTTTGAGTTCGACTCCCATTCGTCAGTTCCTTCTCCCCAGGGTCCGTTTGAAGATGAAATCTATTTTCTTGAAATGTTCGTCGAGATCGAAGAGCGCGTCGATCTCCCCCTTCGTGAAACGCTTCCGCAGCCGCGCGTCCGCGGCGAGGAGCTCGCGGAAGGTCGCGCCCGCGTTTCTACTCTCCATCGCGGCGTCCTGCACGATCTTGTACGCCGCCTCGCGCGCGAATCCCTTCTCGACGAGCGCGAGGAGCACGTGCTCGGAGAAGACGAGCCCTCCCGTGCGGTCGAGGTTCGCGCGCATCGTCTTTGTGTTCACGCGCACGTTCTCCATGATCCAGGTGAATTTCTCGAGCATGTAGGCGGCGAGCATCGTCGAATCGGGGATAATCACGCGCTCGACCGACGAATGGCTGATGTCGCGCTCGTGCCAGAGCGCGACGTTCTCGAGGGAAGCGTGCGCGTTCGCGCGCAGCAGCCGCGCCATG
The DNA here is from genome assembly GCA_041309505.1 of Candidatus Krumholzibacteriota bacterium. Classification (GTDB taxonomy): domain Bacteria; phylum Krumholzibacteriota; class Krumholzibacteriia; order Krumholzibacteriales; family Krumholzibacteriaceae; genus SSS58A. The sequence goes on along the minus strand of JBFYZM010000167.1, from coordinate 7,496 downwards.
CCGGCGATCCGCTCGCAGAGGATCGGATTGCGCTTGTGCGGCATCGCGCTCGAGCCCTTCTGCCCGCGGACGAACGGCTCCTCGGCCTCCGCGATGTCGCTGCGCTGGAGCGCGCGGATCTCGGTCGCCATCTTCTCGAGGGAGGCGCCGAGCACGGCGATCGCGGACAGGTACGCCGCGTGCCGGTCGCGCTGGATGATCTGGGTCGTGACGTTCGCCGTCTCGAGACCGAGCTTCCGCATGACGAAGCGCTCGACGCGGCTGTCGATGTGCGTCTGCGTGCCCACGGCGCCCGTCATCTTGCCGACGCGCACCTCCTCGATCGCCCGCTCGAGACGCTCGATGTTGCGCCCCGTCTCCTCGTACCAGACGAGGAGCTTGAGGCCGAAGGTGATCGGCTCGGCGTGCATGCCGTGCGTTCGTCCGACCATCGGCGTGTGCCGGTAGCGAATCGCCTGCCTGCGCAGCACGCGCTTCAATATCACGAGCCGCGCGAGGATCTCGCGCCCGGCCGCCGTCATCTGGCAGGCGAGCGCCGTATCGAGGAGATCCGAGCTCGTCATGCCGAGGTGCAGATAGCGCCCCGACGGCCCGATGCGGCTCGACATGTCGGTGAGGAACGCGATCACGTCGTGGCGCACCAGGTTCTCGATCTTTTCGATCCGCTTGACGCTGAATCCCGAGCGGGCGCGGATCTCGCGCGCGGCCTTCGCGGGGATGAGCCCGTATTTCGCCATACCCTCGCAGTAGAGGACCTCGATCTCGCGCCAGAGATCGAACTTGTACTCCTCGGACCAGATCTTCGTTATTTCGGGAACGGAATATCGCGGAATCAATCGAAACCTCCTCTACCCGCGGCGGCCCCGGGCGTCACGCGCCCTTCGGCTGCTCGACGAGCCTCAATTTCAACGTTTGCGTCTTGCCGCCGCGGTAAATGACCAGATCGACGGCGTCTCCGACGCGAAGCCCGAAAACGGCCTTCGCCGCCTGCTCGGGCGTGCTCACTTTCGAACCGTTCACCTCGAGAATGACGTCTCCGCGCTCGATTCCCGCCTTGGCGCCCGGACCTTCGGGCTCGACCTTTTCCACGAGAAGCCCGCCCGTTACGCCGGAGCCGAAGCGTCGTGCGACCTCAGGGGTGACGCTGCTCACGCTGATGCCGGTCCACGTGAACCGCACGCGGCCGTAATGGAGAATCTCGTCGACGACCGCTTTCGCGGTGTTGATCGGAATCGCGAAGCTCATCCCCGGAATGCTTCCCTCCGCGGTCGACATGATGAAGGTGTTGATGCCGATCACCTCTCCCGCGCTCGAGACGAGCGGTCCGCCGCTGTTGCCGGGGTTGATCGCCGCGTCGGTCTGGATCATGTTCTGGAACACGGGAGCGTCGGTGCTCGACTTCACGTCGCGATGGAGCGCGCTCACGACCCCCACCGTCACGCTCGGCTGCGGGTCGCCGAGGAGGTAGCCGAAGGGGCTTCCGATCGCGATGACCCATTCGCCGATCGCGAGCCTGTCGGAATCGCCGAGCGGCGCGTACGGCAGGTTCTTCGCGTCGATCTTGAGAAGCGCGAGGTCGTAGACCTGGTCGCTGCCGATGACGGACGCTTCGGCCTTCGTCCCGTCGCTCATCGTGATGAGGATGCGCTCGGCCCCGCGCGCGACATGCTCGTTCGTGAGGATGTGGCCGTCCGGGGAAACGATGAGCCCCGATCCGAAATTCGTATACTGGAGCACCGGTCTCCCGCCGAGCTGATCGAGCCGCGACGGATTGAAATAGTACGCTTGGAGGTAGCGGAAGTAGAGCTCGGGATTCGAGCTGAAATCGCTCGTCCCGATGGCCGTCACCGACACGACCGCGGGGCTCGCGCGCCGCGTCGCCTCGACGATCGCGCCCGAGCGCTCGACTTCGGCGGCCTGCGACGACGATCCCCCTCGCGAGGCGGACCGCGAGCGCTCCGCTTCGCCGGCGCGGCGGAACATGACGATCGAGACGACGAGAAGCGCGACGCAGAGTCCGAAAAGGACTCCGAGAATGACGGGAACGACGCGGTCCCCTCTGCTTTCGAAAAGTCTCATGGCGGATTCTCCGGGCCGGGTCCGGCCCCGGGCGCCGGTTACTTCTTCGCGACCTTCTCCCAATCGGCGAGGAAGCTCTTCACTCCCGCGTCGGTGAGCGGGTGCTTGATGAGCTGTTCGAGCACCTTGAACGGGATCGTCGCGACGTCCGCCCCGATCAGCGCCGATTCATACACGTGCTGCGGATGGCGGATGCTCGCCACGATGACCTGGGTCCCGAACGAATAGTTGTTGTAGATCTGCACGAGCTCGCGGATGAGATCCATGCCGGGATTGCCCACGTCGTCCACCCGTCCGACGAAGGGGCTCACGTATGTGGCGCCCGCCTTCGCGACGAGGAGCCCCTGCATCGCCGAGAAGCACAGCGTCGCGTTCGTCTGAATGCCTTCCTTCTTGAACATGGAGAGCGCCTTGACGCCCTCGCGGATGCACGGAACCTTGATGATGATATTGTCCGCGACCTTGCACAGGTCCTTTCCCTCTTTGACCATGCCCGCCGCGTCCATCGAGACGACTTCCGCGCTCACCGGTCCCGGGATGATCTCGCAGATCTCCGCGAGAATCTCCTTGTACGAGCCCTTCTCCTTCGAGAGCAGCGTCGGATTCGTCGTGCAACCGTCGATGATCCCGAGAGATGCCGCCTCCCGGATCTCCGCGATGTTCGCCGTGTCGATGAAGAATTTCATGATTCCTCCTGCTTTCCCAAACCTTCCAGGCCGCCTCCGGGGGGCGGCATCCGGTGTAAAGGGTAATTATACATATTTGCTCCCCCGCGGACAACCGATTTCACTCGGGGAGCGCCCGGCCGGGCGAATGCCCGCAACTTATTGCATTATAATGGGATTCGTTCGCATCCGCCGCGCCTGGAGCCCCCGCGGACGGCTCAGTAGCGCACGGACATGAGGTAGAGAGCGTGCGGCGGGAGCGTCTGGCCGGCCCTGGAGGAATCGCGGGCGGCGACGATATCGGCCATGCTCAACGGCTTCCCCCTCCCGAAATCGAGCAGGGTGCCCGCGATCGAGCGGACCATGTGATGGAGGAAACGGTCGGCGGTGAGCGAGAGCGTGAGGAGCGGCGGGGTCTCGACGAGCTCGGCCCTCAGCAGATCGCATCGCTTCGTGCGGGAGCCGTCGTCCGCCGTCGTGAACGTCGTGAAATCCTTCTCGCCGACGAGATCCCCGAGCGCGTCCCGCATGGCGCGGAGATCGAGATTCCCTTTGACGTAATAGTAGTGATTCCGCCAGAGCGCGGTCTCGCGGCGAATAAATATGTAATGATACGTGCGGCTCTTCGCGTCGAAGCGGGCGCTGAAGCCGCCCGGCGCCTCCTCGACGCTCCGGACACGGATATCCCAGGGAAGCCACCCGTTGAGGGCTCGGCGAAGGACGACCGGGCTGAGGCGGGTCTCCGAGCTGAAGCTCGCGACCTGACCGACCGCGTGGACCCCCGAATCGGTCCTGCCGGCGCCCGTCACGACGCTCGGCTCGCACGTCGCATACTCGACCGCCCGGCACAGCTCCCCCTGCACGGTGCGCGTAAAGGGCTGCATCTGCCAGCCGCGGAAATCCGTTCCGTCGTACTCGACGATCAGCTTAAACGTGCGCATACAACCCCGCGAAAAAGATAACGAGACCCGCCGCGCAGACGGCGCTGTCCGCCATCCTCCACCCCGAACCGCGGCACGAGCTCCGCGGCGCGTCCATCCGGTAGCAGCGTACGTGAAGCGCCGTGTCGATCTCGTCGGCCCGCCTGAAGACGCCGATGACGAGCGGTACCAGCAGCGGCACCGCGGTCCTGAGGGCGGCCGGACCGCGTTTCGGGAAACCGCACCGCGCGGCCTGGGCGAGCTGCAGCCGCCCCACCTCGTCCGCCATGAGCGGGATGAAGCTGAAGGCGATCATCGTCATGAGCGATATCTCCCCGACGCGCAGGCCGACGCGTCTCAAGGGCGCGAGCGCGCGCGTCACGGCGTCGGCGAGATCGATCGGGTCGGTCACGGCGAGAAACAGGTTCGCGGCCGCGATGAGGACGGCGATCCGCAGGCTCTGCGCGAGCCCTATACCTACGTTCCGCCACCAGAGCGCCTCTCCGCGCACGAGGAATACGTTCGCGAGCACGATGAGCGCCGCGAAAAGAGGCAGGGAGGCGAAGACGGCGCGGAGCCTCGCGAATCCGATCTGCTTCGGAGCGTGGAGAATCGCGAGAAACACGGCGAGCGCCGCGGGCGCGATCCACGTCCCGGGGAGAAAGGCCGCGATCGAGACGAGCGCCGCGACCAGCAGCTTGGAGAGCGGATGGAGCCGGTGCAGGAACGTGTCCCCGGCCCTGTATTGAATCATTCGAGCCATCGTCGCTTCTTTCTTCTATAAAACCGCGCGGAGGCATTATACTCCAGCCTCGAAGGGAAGTGTCTCGAGAAATCGCACGAAGGAGGAACCGATGAAACGGACGACGGTCGTCCTCGCCACGATAATCGGAATCTTGTGTTGCTGCCCCGCTCCGGGCGCTCCCGCCGCGGCCGCAAGCCGGTACGAGCGCGTGCTCGGGAGCCCGAAGGGAAGGGAGAAGCTCGTCGCCCTCGCGACGATGGAGGAATCGGGAACGATCGACCGGGCGGTCCTCAAGACGCTCGCGGCCGACGAGGAGCCGCTCATCAGGGCGCGGTGCGCCGAGATCCTCGGACGCAACGGCGCCGCGGCGGGCATACCGTATCTCGCGGCCCTGTGCGACGACACGGACGACCTCGTCGCGCGAACGGCCGTGTATTCCCTCGGGCTTGTCGGGGGCGCCTCCGCGCTCGAACCGCTCGGCCGCTGCCTCGGGGATAAACCGAGCTCGATCAAAACGTACGCCCTCGAAGCGCTCGGCAAGGCCGGCACGAAGGCAGCGGTCCCGATCATCTCCCCCTGGTTGCGGAATTTCGATTCGGACCTGCGGGCGCAGGCCGCCCTCGCGCTCGCCTTCACCGGCGATTCGGCCGCGGGCGCGGAGTGCGAGGCGATCATCCACGATCCCGACGCGCATGTCGCGGCGTGCGCGGCGTACGCCATGGGAAGGCTCGGCTACCAGGGAGGCGTCGACAAGATCGCGGAGCTTCTCACGCACGAGTCCGTGGAGGTGCGCTTCCGCGCGGTGGAGGCGCTCGGCCGCCTCAAGGCGAAGAGCGCCGTCCCGGCGATCGCCCCGCTCACGCGCGACGCGGATCGATGGGTCGCGATCAAGGCCGCCGAGACGCTCGGCCGCATCGGAAGCGCGAAGGGCGCCCCCGCCCTCGAGGCGCTGCTCGCGTCGAAGGACATTTACCTGAAAACGCTCGCGCTGAACGGGCTCGCCGCCGTCGGCGGGAAAAAGCACTTCGAAGCGGTGACGCCGCTCATCCACGACCGCTCGCCGATGGTCCGCCGCGCGGCGCTCGGCGCGATCGCGGCGACCGACAAGGACAACGCGAGACCGCTTCTCCTCAAGACCGTGGAAAACGGCGCCCGCCCCGAGAAATCGACCGCTCTCGAGCTTCTCGGCGTCGTCGGCGACGCGGAGGATCTCTCCCTCCTCGTCCACGCGCTGATGCCGGGCAACGATCCGCTCGTGCGCGAGGGAGCCGCGACGGGGCTCGGCAGCTGGGAAAAGAAGGCCGCGCTCGGCGCGCCAACCGGCTACCGCGACGAGAACGGCGTCGCGATCACCCCGATCGAAGCGCTCCTGCGGGCCGCGCGGGGAGACGACTGGGTCGTCGCGAGCATCGCCGTCGAATCGCTCGGAAAGATCGGCCCTCCCGATATCGTCCCGGACCTCGTCCGCGTCTACGACGCGGGCACCTCCTATAACGACGGCGACCGGAGGATGGCCGTCGTCGACGCGATCGGCTCGATGGCGGACAGGATCGGCGGCGGCGACGCGGAGAAATACGGCCTGAAGGAGTTCTTCGCGAGAGCCGCGGCCGACGCCGATCCGCGCGTCTCATCCGCCGCGGCGCGCGCCGCGTCCGGATTCGACATGAAGCTCCAGGCGGCGAGCGCGGGCACGTGGCAGCGGGGCACGATGCCCTGGAAAGAGCCGGCGCTTCCCCTCGGGGACGTGACGATCCGCGTGTCGACCTCCCGCGGCGATATCGAGATCCTGCTCTACGGCGACGAGGCGCCTGCCGCCGTGAGAAGCCTCGTCGGGCTCGCGCAATCGGGATTCTACGACGGCTTCGTGTTCCACCGCATCGTGCCGGGTTTCGTCATCCAGGGCGGATGCCCGCGCGGGGACGGCTGGGGCGACGCCGGCTTCCTGCTCCGCAACGAGAACAACATGCATCGCTACGAACGGGGCGCCGTCGGCATGGCCGATTCGGGGCTGAACACGGCGGGGAGCCAATTCTTCATTACGCACACGCCGCAGCCGCATCTCAACGGGCGCTACACGATCGTCGGCCGCGTCACGAAGGGCATGAATGTGGTCGATTCAGTCGAGGAGGGAGACACCTTCAGCATCCGGGTCGTGCAATGAGAGCGAGCACCTTCCGATGCGCCTCGAACGCGATCGGCGGCAGATCGTCGAGCGGGAAGAACCGGACTTCCTCGGCGTCGTCCCCGGCCTTCAGCGTTCCTCCCGCGGCATGAGCGCGGTAGAGCACGAGCAGCGCGTTCCCGCGCGGATCGTCGAAGCACGTTTCCACCGCGTGGATGTCGTCGATCTCGACCGCGAGCCCCGTTTCCTCCGTCGCCTCCCGCGCCGCGGCGGCGCGCACGTCCTCGTCGTACTCGATGAATCCGGACGGGATGACCCAGAGCCCCTTGAAGGGCTCGAAGCGCCGTTTGACGAGAAGCACCGCGCCGTTCTCGACGATCAGGACGCCGGCCGCGGGCGAAGGATTGCGGTAATGAACGTAGCCGCACGCGCGGCATACCATTCGGAGACGTTCCCCCTCGCACTCACGCGAGAGAGGCGCCGCGCAGAAGGGGCAAAAGGAGAATTCCTTCCTCATTTTCTCGGCTGGTAGCGGAGAATCCACAGGCGCCACTCGCGATCCATCACGTCGAAATCCTTGCCGTAGATCGTCTTGAAATGCGAGGCGAACACGGCGGGATCTTCCACTTCGTTCGTCGCGACGTAGAGCTTCATGAACTTGTCGATGCCGTGCCGGTCGATGAGCCAGATGCTGAAGGAAGCCCAGCCGGGAACGACGTTCGACATGCCCGCCGCGTCCATATCCTGCTGCGTGAATATCTTGTGGAGCGCGGGGAGCCGCATCCCGGTGAGGGTTTCCTTGGCGACCAGATGCAGGTCCCTGCCCTCCCACGATCCGAGAACATAGAAAACGATCCCCTCGGCGAGCCCGAACGGCGGGGTGCCGAGCGGCACGAGCAGCATGTGAATCATCTCGTGATCGTCGAACGTCTTCGTCGTATGAAGCTCCCGCTTCTTCCACAGCG
>JBFYZM010000166.1:0-5733 GCA_041309505.1 Candidatus Krumholzibacteriota bacterium | reverse complement strand
CGTAACGGATCTCGGCCACGCGGCCGAGATCCCCCGCCCGCTGCGCGATCTGCTCATCGGTCCGCGCCCGGTCCAGCTTTTCCTGCAGCTCGCGGATCGTGCGCACGGCGCTCTTCTCGTTTTCCCAGCGCGCCCGGAGACCCGACGCCTTTTCTCCGAGACCCGCGAGCCGCTCCTTGACGCCCGCGAGGCGCTCCATGACCTCCTTGTCGGTCTTTTCCTTTTCGAGCGCCCGTTTTTCTATTTCGAGCTGGGTGATCTTGTCCTGGATTTCGGCGAGCTCTATCGGCATCGAGTCCATCTCGAGCCTCAGGCGGGAGGCGGCCTCGTCGACGAGATCGATCGCCTTGTCGGGCAAGAACCGGCCCGTGATGTAACGGTGCGAGAGCTTCGCAGCGGCGATGAGAGCGTCGTCGACGATGCGAACGCCGTGGTGAACCTCATACTTGTCCTTGAGCCCCCTGAGAATCGCAATCGTTTCCTCGACGCTCGGCTCGCGAACCAGGATGGGCTGGAAACGTCGCTCGAGGGCGGCGTCCTTTTCGATGTATTTGCGGTACTCGTCGAGCGTCGTCGCGCCGATGCAGCGAAGCTCACCCCGCGCGAGCGCCGGCTTGATCATGTTCGAGGCGTCGATCGCGCCCTCGGCGGCGCCCGCCCCGACGAGGGTGTGGAGCTCGTCGATGAAGAGGATGATCTGCCCCTCGGCGTCCGTTATTTCCTTGATGACCGCCTTGAAGCGTTCCTCGAACTCCCCGCGGAACTTCGTGCCGGCGACGATGGAACCCATGTCGAGGCCGAGAAGCCGTTTCCCCTTGAGGCTCTCGGGCACCTCGCCCGCGGCGATGCGCTGCGCGAGGCCTTCGACGACGGCTGTTTTCCCGACGCCCGGCTCGCCGATGAGGACCGGATTGTTCTTCGTGCGGCGTGAAAGCACCTGGCTCACGCGGCGGATCTCCTCGTCGCGCCCGATCACCGGATCGAGCTTCCCCCGCCGCGCGAGATCGACGAAGTCCCTCGTGAATCTCTCGAGCGCGCGGTACTTGCTTTCGGGATTCTGGTCGGTGACCCGCTGCGATCCGCGCACCGACGCAAGCGCCTTGAGAACCCTGTCGCGGGTGACGCCATGAGCGGCGAGGAGTTTCCCGGTCCCGCCCGGATCGTCGGCCAGGGCGAGAAACAGGTGTTCGGTGCTGACGTACTCGTCATGGAGCCCCTCGGCCTCGCCCAGCGAGCGCTTGACGACTTCCTGAAGCTCGACCGACAGGCTTGCGTTTCCCATTCCCTTCTCGAGCCGCGGCAGATTCTTCATCGAACGATCGAGCTCGTTCTGAAGGTTCGGGACCGCGACTCCCATCTTCTGCAGAAGGGGACCTATCACCCCGTCTTCCTGAACGATAAGGGCCGAAAGCATGTGCAGGGGATCCGTTTCGGTATTGTTCCCCTTGAATGCGAGCTCCTGCGCCGAAGCTATGGCTTCCTGAGCCTTGACGGTGAATTTATCGAAACTCATCACTCGCCATCACCTCTTTCCTGCCTGTTCTTGGAATTGCATAGCGCACCAATTATGCCATAACCTTGACCGAAACGGCATTCCTATTAACTCGTTATATGACTTTGTCTTTATAACTGGAATGGACGGAGTGCCGATGAAGTGTCCAGCCGGCGCTTCAATACATGTGCCATTTTGTCATGCTTGGCTTCCCCTGTCCGGCCAGCATGTCCTAATCCTCGACCACGTACTTGTAATCGAAGAAATTCGGCATATGGAAAAGCACCTGAACGACACGGATCTCGTCGACCGAGGGATGGTGCACCTGGGGCATGGTCAGTCCGACCATGAGATGCCCCACGTTTCTGCTATGGTCGAGTCCGATGACATGCCCGAGCTCATGGGTGAAGACCATCTCGGCGAATCTCGAGAGGGGCACTTCCGTATTCTTCGTGAAGATCCATATCTCCTTGCGCGCCGGCGTTCCGTCGGGGTTGTATGCCGGCGTCGCCACGTGGTGCCTATTGTCGCTCAGCGTGTCGTACACGATCACGACGTCGGCTCCCTCCGCGGAAGAAACCTCGACGAAAAGATCGATCCCCGTCGATTGCTCCCAGTCCGCGAGCGCGTTCCTGCAGGCAGTCTGAAGATCGATCTCTTGATACATCCGCGGAGGATTGTAAACGGTGAGCGGCCAATGATTCCAGCCGATATATGTCGTCGGCCTTCCGACGTAACCGTCCGTCTTCGTCATTTCCTTGTAGAATGCGAGGAACCGCCCCTCGTACGGATCCGGGTAGACGGTGCTGACCAGAGTGAACGCCGGTATCATGTAGAAGTTCTTGTCGAGCTGCGTCACCGTCAGGATCGGGGACGAGCAGTTGAAATAATCGCCGAGCTGGCTCAGGACGTTTTCATCCCTCGCGACGACCGAGGTCGTATAGGAAGGTATGTTGGGAAGAATATACTCGCCGTTCGCGTCGCTCGTATCGCGCTTCGAGCTCGTGAGAATCTCGATTCCCGGCGCCGGTCCGCCCGTCGCTGCGTTGATCGCGCGCCCACCGACATCGATGCCCCTCACGAGCGCCTTGACGGAATTGCCGATCGGCGCCATGTTGAAGAAATCGTCGATGGCTCGCATGCCGACGTACACGTAGCTCGCCGATATGAGATTCCGGATCGTCATCCGCTCGACGGTCCCCGCCGCGGAGGGAACGGGCTCCCCGGGCTTGCCTTCGGCGCTGTTCCAGTCGGCCTCGGTCAGGATCGGGTAGACAGACGTTTTGACGACGTAGGAAGCGGCCTTTCCCGCGTTATCGTCGTCCCCCGGCGCCGTCCAGACGAGCGATATCGAACCGTCGATCGTTCCCGGCTCCGAGACGAGATCGATGATCGGGGCGGGAGCGATCGTATCGGGGAATCCGGCGACGTTGATATCCCAGCGCACCGTGTCGCCGCTCTGTCCGTCCCACGCGACACCCTCGACGAGAAAATCCCCGCGCTCCATGAAACGATGGGCGAGGGTGAAAGAACCCGACTGGAGCACCGCGCCGTCGAGCAGATAGAGGCCCACGAGAGTCTGCGGGTGATCGTCCTCCGCGGTGATGCGGAACTCGAGCGTATCGCCCACCGCGCACGCAATGGTCGACTGATCGGGATGCGACGACGTGATATGCGGCGGCTCGTCGTCTTTCGAAAGCACGGTAACCTGCCAGGCGCGGAATACCTTCGTCGTTCCGTCGCGCGCCTCGCCGCGGATATCGTAGCGCCCGGCCTCAAGCGCATAGAACTTGGCGGTATCGGCCCGGCTGAGCACGGAATCGCCCGAAACGAACAGGTAGACGATGTCGTCCCCGTCCGGATCCACGGCGCCGATGGAGAATACGCACGAATCGGGAGCGGTCAGCGAAAAGAAACTCTGCGGAGGTGTATACGATCGTATCGTCGGCGGATTGTTCGGCTCGAGCGGATTGTTCTGGAATATGCACGACGCGAGAACGGAAAGGGCGATCACCAAACCGATTGCGACAGCACTCTTCATCATCATCCACCTCCTGGGACCTCTTACATATATAAGATAAAAAGATTCCCGCTCGCGCGAAAGAAAAATGCGCAATCGGAGGGGGCGGCTGGATCCGGAGAAGCGTCCGGCGGGGAGCGATGCGTCCGCCGGATATCGATCAGGCGGCGCCAGCCGCCTTCGAGGCGGAGGCGAGGTAGCGCTCGAGTGCGAGATCGAGCGCGGACACGAAGCTCTCGTCCGATGACACGCGCACGTCGAACGAACGGCTTTCGCCGATGGAAACGAGAAAGAGATCCCTGAGCGGAGATACGGCGACGCAGAAGCCGGCGCCCGGCTCGCGGAGCGTCACCTCGAACGGCGCGACGTCGATCTCGAACCGTTCTGAAAAGCGGCTCACCTCGCGGCAAAACCTGACGAAGAGACGACGGGTCGCGCGCGGTCCGATCCGCTTTCCGACCGCGAACACGCGCATTCCCTCCGGACCGGTCTCGCTATTTCGCCGCACAGCTCACCGTCCCCCGCCGCCTCAGGCTCACAACCTGCAAGAGCCCGGCGGCGAGATCGTCGAACCACGGATCGACCGGCGGCATCCGCCGCGCCCATGACCGGCGCATATCGTCCGGAAGGGCGATCCGTTCGAACGCGCCCGGCTCGCGCACGGAAACGTTCGCGGCAACAAACCCGGCGGCGCCCGGAAACGCCTCATGCATTCCCGCTACGCAAGCCCCGATCCGTCCGGTGCCGCCCGCGCCGCCGGCGACAACGATCGCATCAGGCGGACAGCCGCCCGTCCCCGCCTCCCCCCCGAGAACGCCGGAGACCTCCCGAAGAGACGAGAGAAAAGACGCCGCGCCCGGCCGGCGCGGATACGGGAACGCCACGACGATCGCATGGGGCGCTTCGCGATCCGGCTCTTTCCCGAGATACCGGCGGAATGAGGAGAGACTCGCCGAGAAGCAGTATCGGACCGTACCGTTCCATTCGCCGCTCACGAGAGCGGCGCGGTCGAGCGCCGGGGAGAGATGCTCGGCGCTCTCCATGCCGAAATAGTACCCGATCGTGGGGAGATTGCCGCAGACCTCGAGGAGCGAAACGCGGGTTCCCTGCCGCGCGAAGGCCGCCGCCAGGCCGGCCGCGAGATGGGCACGGTTCGGCGAACCGTCGGCGACGGCGAGCCAGACACGCGCCGTGCCGTGCCGCGACTCGCCTCGCGCCGGGCGCGATTCCGAGAGGAAAAGGTGCGAGACGTCGCGCAGGCTTCGGGATGATCGTCTCTCGGGCATGATTTACACGATAAGGAGCGAGTTTTCCTGGCCGAATTCGTTGAGCACGGAGTCCGTGTTGTTCGGATCCTTTATCCAGACGCCGTCCACGATGAATCGATACTCGTACTCGCCGGGTTCGAGATGGAGGACCGTCTTCCAGAAACCGGTCTTCACGTCCTTCTCCATCCGGATCCCCTCGCGCGACCAGTTGGTGAACTCGCCGGTCAGATAGACGCTCTGCGCGTTCGGCGCGTTGAGGATGAAGAGGATCCCTTCCTCGACGCGCCGCGGCCCGTGCAGTCTCACCATCCAGTCGTCGATGCTCTCGACCGCGAGCGGCGAGGGAACGCTCGCCTCGATCTCCCGGGCGAGCGCCAGGAATTCCTCCTGGAACTGCTCGACGTGCTTCATGCGGAAGATCGGCAGACCCTGGGACGACGCCTCCTTGTAGCGCACCGAATGGCTTATGATCGTTTTCATGAGAACGCCGCCATGATCCCGTTCGGTCTCGTCGACGATGGCGCGGCTGAAGGCGGTCCGCCGCTCGATATTGTTCAGGAGCACGTGCACGCCGATCATATGGCGCGTCTCCCGCTCGAGGAGCTCGAGCGTCTCCCGGAGTTTCTCAAGCCCCTGGACCGAGAAACGGCTCGGATCGACCGGGATGATCACTTCGCCCGACGCCATGAGCGCGTTGAACGTGAGGAGCCCGATGCTCGGGGGGGAATCGATGACGACGTAGCTGAAATCGGCCGGAACGTGCGCGAGCTTCGACAGGAGGCGCCCTTCACGACCCGCTTTGCCCGACAGCTCCTGCTCGATGGCGCTCAGAACGGGCGAGGACGGAATGAGGTAGAGATTCTCATCGACCTTGCGAAGGGCGTCCGAAACGTCGACGCGGGGATCCTTGAGCAGATCGTACACCGTCGTCTCGACCTCTTCAGGCTGGACGC
>JBFYZM010000165.1:0-12772 GCA_041309505.1 Candidatus Krumholzibacteriota bacterium | reverse complement strand
AAAATGGAGCGGGCAACGGGATTCGAACCCGCGACTCTCAGCTTGGGAAGCTGATACTCTACCAGCTGAGCTATGCCCGCGTAAGCGCAGATGAGATACCTCGAAAGCTATCAGGTTGCCTCCGCGATGTCAACGTATTTATCCCCTGGCGAAGCCCTCGACAAGCCCGGCGGCACGCTCCACGAGTCCGGTATCTACGGCCGCGAGCCAATGGATCTCCTGCTCCTTCCTGAACCATGTCACCTGGCGTTTCGCGTACTGCCGGGTAAGCTCGGATACTCTCTCGAGCGTTTCCTCGAGCCGCGACTCTCCCCTGACGAGCGAGACGACCTGCGGATATCCGAGCGTCCGCATTCCGGGCCATTCCGGATCGGCCCCCCCCGCGAGCAGACGTTCGACCTCCTCAGCCCATCCGCGCTCGAACATGCCTTTCGCGCGCTCGGCGATGCTCCGGTGGAGCTCCGAACGATCGATCCGCAGTCCGATCTTGACGAACGCGATTCCCTCGCGCGAGGGATCGAGACGCTGACGGCGAACGTGCTCGCTGAGAGAAAACCCGGTGAGCGCCTGAACCTCGAGCGCGCGAACGAGCCGATATCGATCGTTCGGATGGATACGCCGCGCGCTTTCCGGATCGACCGCCGAGAGCCTTCGATGAAGGGATTCGTTCGAAACGTCCCGGAGCGAATCGGCGAAGGCGATCCGCTCCGCCTGTTCGAGCGCGATATCGAAAAAGCCCTTCTCGATCGCCCGGAAATAAAGTCCCGATCCCCCGACGAGGACGGGGATCTTTCCACGCGACGCAACGTCCCGTATCGCCGCGTGAGCGAGCGCGGCGAACTTCTGCGCGTCGTTCTTTTCCTCGAGATCGAAGATATCGATGAGATGGTGCGGCACGAGGCCGCGCTCCTCCCTGGAGGGCTTCGCGGTTCCGATATCGATATTCCGGTAGGCTTGCCGGGAATCGATCGAGAGGATCTCGCCGTTCGTTCGCACGGCGAGGTCGATTGCGAGCCGGCTCTTGCCGGACGCCGTGGGACCGAGGATTGCGACGGCGGTTATCATTCCCGGTGCGACACCGATCGCGCGAAACGGCGTTCGAGCTCCGCGATGCCGACCCGCAGCATCGTCGGGCGCCCGTGGGGACAGGTATATGGCAGCGAGGTAGCGAAGAGTTGGTCGGCGAGGCTCTCCATCTCCTCGCCCGAGAGCTTCGCTCCCGCCTTGATCGCGGCGCGGCAGGCGTATGTTTTGAGAAACTCGTCGACGCCGCTTCTCCCGTCGCCGCCGAGGATCTCCGCAAGCAGGCGCCCGTCGTTCCAGTTTCGCACGAGCGCCGGGATGCCGCGCACGATGATCGACCTGAGCCCGAACGGCTCGCTCTCGAAACCGAGGGACGCGAGCGCCGGCGCAAGCTCCTCGTAGCGTTCGTATTCATCCGGCGAAAGATCGATCGTGGCGGGGAACAGAAGCGATTGCGCGACCGGTCGGGCTCCGGCGAGGTCGGCTTTCGCCCGGTCGAAAAGAATTCTCTCGTGCGCGGCATGCTGATCGATGACGACCATTCCTCCGCGAATCTGAATGAGGATGAAGCTCTGGTGAAGCTGCCAGTATAGATTCCCCGGAGCGAGAATGCCCTTCCCTGTTTCCTCGCCGAAGAGGGAAAGCGGCGCTTCGTGGAATTCGAAGGTTCGATCTCCCTCCCCGATCTCCTGAGCCGCGCCCGACCACGCGCCTTCCGACGAGCGGAAGAAGGATTCGCCGGCGCCGTTTTCGGAAACGCCGCGCGATTCGCCGGAAAGAACCCCTCGATAGAAGGAATCGACCGTCTGCTCGAGCGAGCCGCCGGGGTGCCTGAGCGCTTCGGCGAGAGAAGAAAGAACGAGCCGGTGAATCTCCCCTTCGTTACGGAAGCGCACTTCGGCCTTTGTCGGATGGACGTTCACGTCCACTTCCTCGTGCGGCACGTCGAGGAATAGAACGACGGCCGGAAAGCGGTCGCGCGGGATGAGCGACTCGTATGCCTGGGTGACCGCATGAGAAAGCACCCGATCGCGGACATATCTCCGATTCACGAAATAGAACTGCATGTACCGGTTCGCTCTCGTCTGATCCCCGCGGGAAGCGTAGCCATGGACCTTCGCGCGGCCCATGGCAAATTGAACCGGCACAAGATTGGCGAGCAGATCTCCGCCGAGGACGATCTCGATGCGCTCGCGCAGACTCGACGGCGGGTAGGACAAAAGGTCTCTCCCGCTTTCCCGGAGGATGAACGCGGTTTCCGGAAAGGCGAGAGCGTATCCCTGGATGACGGCGATGATTCGCCTGATCTCCGATTGTGCGCTCCTCAGGAATTTTCTGCGCGCGGGGAGATTGAAGAACAGATTCTCGACGATCACTTCCGTTCCCGGATTTCTCGCCAGGGGAGCGTCTCCGACGAGCGTCCCGCCGCGAAACGCGAGCTCCCGGGCCATTTCCTCGTCGCGGGCGCGAGATCGTATCGTCATCGCGCTCACGGCACGAACGCTCGCGAGCGCCTCCCCGCGAAACCCGAGCGTGCCGGCGCGCGCGATATCCTCCACGCGCGAAATCTTGCTCGTCGCAAAGCTCTCGACGGCGAGCGGGAGCTCTTCCGCCGGGATGCCGGAACCGTTATCTTCTATCCTGATGGAGGCCTTTCCCCCGTCGACGAGCTCCACGGATATGCGCGTCGCGCCCGCGTCCAGCGAGTTCTCGATGAGTTCCTTTACCGCGCTCGCGGGGCGCTCGATCACCTCGCCCGCGGCTATCATCGAAGCGACTTCCGGAAGCAATCTCTGAATGGGAGCCACGCATCCTCCGCGGCAAAGGCCTGCCGGTCCGGACCCATTGTGCGCAATCGTTCGTGTTTCAACGGGAAACGTAGCATAGGGCGTGTTCGTTCCGCAATGCGGAAAAGCCCCGGGAACGGCCTATGGGTGCAATTTCGCCTTCGCCTCGTTTATGAGCTCGACGGTGCTCGATGAGGTGCCCGGGAAAACGGCGAAGCCGTTGGAAGGGAAGTAGACAGCGGCGTCGCGATAGCCCTTTTCTTCGAATTTCTTGGCTATGAATTCCTTGACGCGACTCTCGAGGTAACCCATGCGCTGATAGCCCTCGACCGAGAGCACGATGAATAGATCCGGCTCGGTCCACGAGAAAAAGTCGGTTTTCCGCACCTGCGTCCGGATACCCATGCTGAGCTCGTTGACGAGCTTCAAGCCGGCTTGATAATCGTCGCGAAGTATTGTCATTAATCCATTGATTTTAAACACGGTAAGTGTGAACCCGTGATGATATCTCTCGGCCCGCTCGATTTCTTCGTTGATGCGATCCATCATGAGCTTTTGATTGTAGCGCAGCAAGTCGTCGAAGGTGAAAGACTCCGTTTCGCGGCCCTCCGCCGCAGCCTTTGAGAATAGCGGCGCGACGAGATCGGCGACCTTCTGAAGCAAACCGGTTTCGTGCTCGCCGAAGATCGAGGAATCGAGGGGCGTAACGGGAGTTTTATCGTAGCCGATGTACACGACGCTCACCTCGTCCGATTTGAACAAGGGGCATCCGATAGCCGATCGATGAAGCTGCGGCTTGTCGAAGAGCTTCAGGTCGGCCGACAGATAGCTCATGCATATCGGCTCCCCGCTCGATTTGACCGTTTCCAGCATCTCCGCGTCGTATTCGAGCCGGCTGCGCCGCTCTTTTTCATCCTCGGGGAATTGATGGTAGGCCGATTCCCTGCGATCGGGGCTCTCGTAGTGGAGGCTCCCCATCGACGCCTTGACCAGGGACGAGAGGAGCGCCGGCAGATTCCGGATTTTCGACGATAGATCTTCAAGCGCCACGAAGGTCGGGGCGAACGAAGAGAGCTCCTCGAGGCTCTCGAGTTTCCTCGATTGCCGAACCTCTCTGATCTGGGCGTACGTGAAGAAGGCAACCTGGAAGCGAAGCGCATCCTTGAGCCGGAAAAAGGCCTGCTGGGCGCTCAGGTTGGAGAATTCGATGACCATGACGCCGAGAGCTTCGTTATGCACGAGCGGGATGTAGATCGAAGTGATGGCACCCTCGTCGTTCTTGATCTGGAGTCCCGCGGAGTGGCTCACCTCGGTCATGAGTATTTCCTCCCCGCCGACATACGCTCGCGCGAGACTGCCCTTGTTGCAGTGAATCCTCGGCGTGTGCGCTCCGGCGGGCATCTGCTGATCGCTCCCTCCGAGAATGAGCCAGTCCCCCTCATCCGTGGCGGTATAGATCGCAACGGTGTCGGCTTTGAGTTTCTCGGCGAGGAATCTCGTCAGCAGGGTGAACTTCTCGTGAAATCCGAGCTGGTTGTGAAAGAGAGCCTCGAGATAGTTGCGGATCTGGAACTCGATTTCCCTGATCTCGTGGGCGTCGATCATGAGGTGCTGCTCGAGAATCGGGGCGATTTTCGAGGCGAGGTGCGTGATCGTTTCCATGTCCAGGTTACCGAGCTTCTTTTCGTTCGCGCGCGTGGATACGTTGAGCACGCCGAGAAGCTTTCCCTCATGGACGAGCGCCACCGAAATGGAGCTCGCGATGTCCTCACGCTCCCGCCCGTTGCGGTAGAGAGGAGAGTTGACGATCTCGGTGATGAGAATCGGCGCGAGCGTCCTCGCCACGGTTCCGGCGATCCCTTCGCCGAGCTTCTGCCGCGTGCGATCGACGATTTCGGCGCTCAAACCGTTCGCGTAGCCGATATAGAGCTCCTGGCTCTCGGTTGAAAAGAGCATGATGGAACCGCTCGAAGCGCCGACCGCGCGGATCGATATTTCGAGGAGCCATTTCAGGAGTCTCTCGCGATCGGTGATGTGGTTCATGTATTCGAGCGCGTCCTCGAGGTGCGCCGGCCACGGGTGGGATCCCTCGTCGTCCTTCCCCTCCGCGGCCGGCGAGAACTGGCTGACCGCTTCGGCGGGATTGACGATCCGCTTGCGCTCCTTCTTGAGAAGCGCGATTTCCTTTTCATAGAGCTTGCGCTTGTCAGTTACGATGACGTAATCGGCTTTGAGAAAGGCGCCCAGAAAGGAGCTGTCGGAATAGGCTGGAATGCCGATGATTTCGGCGATCTCGAGGGCGACGGCGCGGGGATCGCGGTCATAGACGCCGATGATGGCGACATCCGGGGTGCGATGGAATTCGCTCAAGACATTGAGCTCTTCCTCGCCCCCGCCCAGAATGGCGATTTTCATGCTTGTTCCGGACACGACCCGCTCCTGCACCGTTTCGCGACGAAATACAATAACCCGTTAGGTTTTTAGCATAAGTCGAGCCAGAACGGCGGGTTGACTAATCTTCCGCATCCCTCTTGAGATCGATAAGGATATTGAGGGCTTCGAGCGGCGTAATAGCATTAGTGTCAATGCGTTGCAGGCGTTCCCTAATGTGACTGGAATCGTCAAAGAGCGAAACCTGTATCGCCGGATCGCTTCCGGATGGAATCGTATTCAGTTTCTCCCGTTCGAGAGATGCCAGTATCTCGCCGGCGCGGCGGGTGACGGATTCGGGCAATCCGGCGAGGCGCGCGACCTGGATTCCGTAGCTTCTGTCGCTGGCTCCCTCGCGGATCTTGTAGAGAAAAACAATCTGATCTCCCCATTCCCTGACTTCGACGCGCATGGCGCGCACCTGCGGAAAGCGTTCAACGAGGCGCGTGAGCTCGTGATAATGGGTCGCGAAGAGGGTCTTGGGCCTCCATCCGTCCCTTTCGACGAGAAACTCGGATACCGCCCAGGCGATGCTCAAACCGTCGAGCGTGCTTGTTCCCCGCCCTATCTCGTCGAGGATGACGAGGCTTCGCTCCGTGCAGCAGTTGAGGATCTTCGCCGTTTCGCCCATTTCGACGAGAAAGGTGCTCTGGCCCCGCGCGAGGTTGTCGCTCGACCCCACGCGGGTGAATATGCGGTCAAGCAGGCTCACGGAAGCCCGCGCCGCAGGAACATAGCTTCCCGCGTGCGCGAGCAGCGCGATGAGCGCGGCCTGGCGTATGTACGTCGATTTGCCTCCCATATTCGGTCCCGTGAGTATGATGAAGCTCTTTTCGCTCGATCGCAGTTCGATATCGTTCGGTATGAAATCCTTTCCGGAGATGCGCTCGACGACGGGATGGCGTCCGTCCGTCACGATGAAGTCCCCCGTTTCGCCGATCTCGGGCCGGCAGTAGTTTCTCTCGAGGGCCGTCGCGGCGAGCGACGACAGGACGTCCAGCGTCGCGACGGCGGAGGCGATTCTCTGGATCCCCGTGCTTTCGCGCGATACCGTCTCGCAGATCGTATCGAAAATCTCGCGTTCGAGCGCGATTCGACGCGCGTCCGCGCTGATAATCGCCTGTTCCCGGATCTTGAGCTCCTCCGTCACGTAACGCTGGGAGGACACAAGGGTCTGCTTGGTGATATACCCGGAAGGCACTCTGCCGTCGAAGGCGCGCGAGATCTCCAGAAAATAGCCGAACACCCTGTTGTATCCGACCTTGAGCGAGGAGATGCCCGTGCGCTCCCGCTCCGATTCCTGCAGCCGCGCGATCCACGCCTTCCCCTCGACCGATTCATGGATGAGGGCGTCGAGATCTTCGCGGCAGCCGGTCAGGATGACACCGCCTTCGCGGAGGTGCGGAGGACTCGCGGGATCGATGCCGCGTCGTATCACGGCGAGGGACGAAACCGGAACCGACAGGCCCCGAGCCGCCTCGCGGATCGCGTCGGCCTCGAAACGTCCCGCCGCTTCGGCGATCGCCGGAGCGCGTTCGAGCGCATCCGCGAGCGCAAGCAGCTCGCGCGGTCCCGCCTTCAGCGCGGTGATGCGCGACAGGAGACGCTCGATGTCGGCGAATCTTCTCAGCGACCCGCGCAGCGCCCGCAGCGCGGTATGGTCCGAGAGAAGCGATCCGATCGCATCGAGTCGTCGCGTAATGACGTCGGCCCTGCGCGACGGGTGCATGAGCCATTTTCTGAGCTCGCGCGCGCCCGGCGCCGTTTCCGTTTGATCGAGATGATGGATGAGGGTCGTATCGGGCGCGTTCCCCCGCAGGGGCTCGAATATCTCGAGGTTCCCGAGCGTCTCCGCGTCGAGAAAGAGATTGTCTCCCGCGGCGAACGGCTTGATGCCCGCGATGTGAACGAGCTCGTTCCGCCTCAGCTCCTTGACGAACGAAAGGAGCGCCCCCGCGGCCGCGATCGCGAGCGGCCTGTTCTCCAGATCGAAACAGGCGAGATCGCTCACTCCGAAATGCGCGCGAAGCGCCGCTCGAGCGCGTTGCTCCTCGAACTCGTACGGCGCCCGCTCGTCGATCGTTGCGCGACTATCGATCGCCGCGACGCGGGCGCGGAGCGCGTCGGAGCCGTGAGGCACGATCGCTTCGCGCAGCCGGGTTCCGGCGAGCGCCTGCTCGATCACCGGCGTGAAATCCTCTCCGGCGCTGAAATCTCCCGTTGAAACGTCGAGAATCGCGAAACCGGTCCTGTCCGATCGCTCGACCATGGAAATAATGTAGTTGTTCTCCCGGTCGACGAGCGTCGCCGGCGACAGGGTGGTGCCGGGAGTGACGATGTCCGTGACGACGCGTTTCACGACTCCCGAGGGGCCGGGAGTGTCCTCCGCCTGATCGCATATCACGACCGATCGTCCCAGCTGGAGCAGTTTCGCGATATAGGTCTCGGCTGCGTGAATCGGCACCCCGGCGAGGGGCACCGGATTGCTCTTGTCCTTGTCGCGAGTCGTGAGCGCGATGTTGAGGAGCCGCGAAACCTCTTTCGCGTCGTCGAAGAACGTCTCGTAGAAATCCCCTACCTGGAAGAAGAGAATGCCCTGAGGGTACCGACTCTTGATCTCTCGGTACTGGGTCATGAGGGGCGTGAGGCGGTAATTCATCGCTTATTGCAGGGGAACGATCGCGCCGGTCAACCCGAGCCGTTCCTTCGCTCGTTCGATATCCTTCGCGGCCGATTCCCTGCTCTCGTAGATTCCCACGCGGACGCGATGCATCACGCGGCCCTCGAGTTCGAAGCGCTCGACGCGGACGCCGCGGAACATCCCTTCGAGCTTGCCGGAAACGGCCAGGGCGTTCGCTTTCGTCTTGAAAGACCCGAACTGGATCGTGAACCTGCCTTCCGAGCCCGCGGGCTCCCTGCCTTCCCGCGCGGGCGTTGCCCCCGATTCACCCCCTCCGGCCTGTTTCTCTTCCTTCGCCTTGGCCTTCGGCGCGGCCAGGAGCTGAATCTTTTCGTTCGCTCTCGCCGCCTCGAAGGACCGTGGAAACTCGTCGACCAGCGAACGGTACCGGCTGAGCGCCTTTTCACGGTCTCCGAGCCGCTCGAGGCATTCGGCCAGCTTGAAAACCGCGATCGGATTCCGATGCGATCGGGCCACCCCCTCATACTTCCCGATCGCCTCGGCGAACCGCCCGTCCTGCGCGTCGATATCCGCGCGCGCGAGGATGCTCCACGAAGAATATTCCCCCTTCGTGATACCCGAGAATTCAACGGCGGCGCGCGCGTTGTCGCCGAGCTGCCGCCGGCAGAGGGCGGCGAAATACGCGGCTTTATCCGTGTCGCGTTCAGAGCCCTGCGCCTTTCCTTCCGAGAGGAGCTCGAGGGCGCCGGCATAATCCCCCGTGGCGTACCGCATCGTCGAAAGTTCGAGACGGGCGCGATCCGCCGCGAGGTCGTTCTCGGACGCCATGACGCGGCGAAGGAGCGATTCGGCCTTCGCGTAATCGGTTTCGATCCGCGCGAGCAACAGGAGGGCCGCGGCGAGCGAAGAACGATCCATCGAAGAGGTGTCGGCGGCGGCTCTCCGCGCGCGCTCGTAATCGCCGCGCCGGAAGAGCTCTTCGGCGCGTTTGATCGCCGGGTGCGCGGCGTACGCGCCGACGGAGAGCGCGGCGAGACCGATGCTGATTGCGAGAATTCGTTTTCTCATGTTCGTCGACGAGGAACCGGCGCCGGACGGAAGGCCGTCCGTTTGATTCTATCCCCCCGCCGCAACTTCCCCTTCGAAGGTGAAATTGACGAGGCGCTTCAAAATCACGGGGACGATCTCACCGTCTTTCAGGCTATCGGGCTGAACGAGCACGTTCCTGAATTCCGGAGTCCGCCCCTTCAAGAGCCGATATTCCCCTTTATGCGATGCACCGTCAAGGAGGATTTCGGTCCCGCTTCCGATCTGGGCGGAGAGAATCCTCCCGCGCTCCTCACGCACGACTGCGTTCAACGCAAGCAGCCGTTCTTTCTTTTTCCCCGCGCTCACGTCGTCGGGTATTTCTCTCGCCGCCGTTCCCGCCCGCGGCGAGTATTGGAACGTGAAGGCGGAGTCGAATCGGGCCTCGCGCACGAGATCGAGCGTCTGTCCGAATTCTTCGTCGGTCTCGGTGGGGAACCCGACGATGATATCCGTCGTAACGGCGATGCCGGGCACAATGTGCCGGGCCATCCGCAGTTTTTCGAGATATGTTTCCCGCGTGTACCCGCGATTCATCGCCGCGAGAATGCGATTGTTTCCGGCCTGTACCGGAAGGTGAATGTGGCTGCAAAAACGCTTTTCACGAGCCATAAGCTCGAAGACCGACGCGTCGACGTCGCGCGGATGGCTCGTGAGAAACCTCAATCGTCGAATATCCGTTTCCGCGAGAACACGTTCGGCGAGCCCGCGGAAATCGACCGCGCCGTCGCGATATGCGATGACGTTCTGTCCGAGCATCGTCATTTCCCGGGCGCCCCGCGCGACGGCGGAGGATATCTCGCGAATGATCGCATCGGCGCTCCTGCTCCGGGTCTTCCCGCGGAGATACGGCACGATGCAGTACGAGCAATAGTTCTCGCATCCCTTCGTTATCGAAACGTATCGCGATACGCCACCCCTCGAATCCACGGGCAACGCTTCGTATTCGCCGTCGTCATCCATCTCGAGAAACACGAACCGTCCTCCCTCCTCGGCCGATGCGGCGACCGCGTCGGGAAGAAGCGCGTAGCTTCCGGTTCCAGCGACGATTCGTACGGCGGGGACGAGATCGAAGAGCGCCGCGCCGAGACGCTGCGCCATGCAGCCGCAGACCACGAGCAGCGCGTCACGATGCCGCGAGAGATCGAGAAGACGACCGATCGCGCGCTGCTCCGCGTGCTCGCGGACGCTGCAGGTATTGACGATGATGCAGTCGGCGATCTCCGGCACTTCGACGATCGCGTGCCCGCGCCCCTCGAACAGGGACGCGATAGCGTCGGTATCGTAGGCGTTCATCTGGCAGCCGAAGCTTTCGCGGTATATCTTCAATCGCTTCATGGCGCGCACGCTCCAGCCGGCCGTTCCGCGGCGGAACGGCAATCGAGCGGTTCTCCGTACAGAGCGCCGCCCTCGATACGGCTCACGCGAACGGGAACGAGAGAGCCTCGAGCTCCGCTCTCCTTCGGAAGCAGGACCTCGCAATAGGTCCCCGTGAGCGACCGGACGAGGGACGGCCGCCGAAGCGGGGATTTCTGCACGAGAGCGAGCTGCGCCGAACCGACGTGAGATTCGAGAAACGCCCGCCACTTCGCCTCACCGAGCTCCAGAAGGCGACCGCTGCGTTCGCGCTTTCTTCCGGAACCTACTTTTTCGTCCATGGCGGCGGCCGGCGTCTGCGGACGCGGAGAAAAGCCGAACACGTGGATATAGCTAATCGGCAGATCGCGGACGAGCTGAAAGGTGTTCTCGAAACAGGCATCGCTTTCGCCGGGGAATCCGACGATGATATCGGTGCCGATCGCGATGCGATCCCGCGAGCGGGCGATTTCCTCGATCCTGCTTCGAAAACCGGACGCGCGGTAGGAACGGTTCATCGCCTCGAGGATGGCATCGTCCCCGCTCTGAAGCGGAACGTGCAGATGGGGAGCGCACCGATCCGTGCTCCGCACGAGATCGAGAAGCATCGGCGTCACCTCGTTGAGCTCGATGCTGCTCAAGCGAACCCGCACCGCGTCGATACGTCCGAGAATCGCCTCGACGAGACCGGCGAGGGTGTAGGGCGGATCGAGATCCAGTCCGTAGCGGCCGATGTGCACGCCGCAGAGCACCACCTCGTGGTAGCCGTTCTCCCGAAGGATCGATACCTGTTCGAGGACGGCCGCCACGGGAACGCTGCGGCTCCGTCCTCTCGCCCGCGGAACGATACAGTAGCTGCAGGATGCGTCGCATCCCTCCTGAATCTTGACGAATGCGCGTGCGTGGTCGAGAAATCGGTCGATTTCGTTTCGCTCGGGCGATTCGCCGCGGGAGATCTCCGGGCTCTCCGGCGGAGCCCATCCCCGTTTCTCTTCGGCGATCGCATCCACGATCGCCGGCAGGGAGCTCTTTTCCCGGTTTCCGAGAACGAGATCCACTTCCTTCATTCCCTCGAAACTCCCGCGCTGCGTTTCGGCGCCGCAGCCGGTTACGACGACGAATGAGCCGGGGTTCGTTCTCTTCGCGCGCCGGGCGGCATTGCGGCAGCGCGCGTCGCTCCGCGCCGTCACGGTGCATGAATTGATGACGCAGAGAGCCGCTCCGTCCTCGAATCGACGAAATACCCAGTTTCTCCGGACGAGGGCCTCGCGCAGCCATTCCGTTTCGAATTGATTGAGCTTGCAGCCCATCGTGACGGTCGAGAACGTTTTTTCCATTGTGCTCCGGTTCGATTCCCGACGAATTACGCATTTCGGGCCGGAAACGCCGAGAGGGTGGAATTCCACCCTCTCCGGCATGCCTGCAGTATCGCAATCACGCGCTCAACCGGGCGTCGGATCGGTCCCTTCCGGACCTGCGCCCGCGGCGGGATTCTTATCGACCGCGTCGATATCGTCATCGTACGTTTCGTCGATGTCGTAATCGGCCTGCTCGCCCGCCTGATCGCCTTCCGCTTGCTTCCCGGCGGCGCGGTCCTGATCGGCGTTTTCGCGCTTCGGAAATTCATTCCTGAAGGCGTCGATCTCATCGGGCGACCGGGTCTCGAGATACGCGCTCACGCTCAAGACGATCCGTTTGTTCTGAGGATCGATCTTGATAACCTTCAGCGGGATGTCCATGCCGACGTCGAAATGATCGGAGGGCTTCCGAAGGTTGTCGATTCCGAGATGCGACAGCGGAACGAATCCTTCGACATCCTCCTTGAGCTCGACGACGGCCCCGCGATCGAGGAGTCTCGTGATCTTGCCTCGAAGCTCGATTCCGATGTTGAACTCCTTCGCGAGCTCGTTCCACGGATTCTCCCTCGTCTGCTTCATCCCGAGACTGATACGGCGCTTGGAGCTGTCGATCTCGAGCACGACCACCTCGAGCTCGTCCCCCTTGCGGACCGCCTCGGACGGATGACGCACGCGTTTCGCCCACGACATGTCCGAGATATGGACGAGACCGTCGATTCCGTCCTCTATCTCGACGAACGCGCCGAAGTTGGTCAGATTTCTGACCTTTCCCTTGAGACGGGTTCCCGGAGGATACTTGCCTTCGAGAGCTTTCCACGGATCGGGCTCGAGCTGTTTGAGCCCGAGCGAGATCTTCTCGTGTTCCTTGTCGACGTTGAGGATGATCGCTTCGACGGTATCGCCGATCGCGACGACCTTCGACGGATGCTTCACGTGGCGGGTCCACGACATCTCCGAAATGTGGATGAGCCCTTCGATTCCCTTTTCGAGCTCGACGAACGCGCCGTAGTCGGTGATCGAAACGACTTTGCCGCGCATCTTCGTTCCGACGGGGTAGCTCTGATCGACGCCCTCCCACGGGTACGGGGTGA
>JBFYZM010000164.1:0-3310 GCA_041309505.1 Candidatus Krumholzibacteriota bacterium | reverse complement strand
TCGTCCGAAGCTCATGAACGCGTCGGATGAGGAGCAGGAGATCCGCGAGATCGCGCGGAGGATCCTCGCGCTCGCGGAACAAGAGGACATGCGCTTCGGCGACGTCGCGCTCGTGCTTCCTTCCCCCGCGGCCTACGTCCCCCTCGCGAGGGAAATCTTCGCCGAGGCGGGAATTCCCTATTACATGCGCGCGGACTCCTCCGCGGGGCGAAGCCCCACGGTAAAGGGGGCTCTCGCGCTTCTGAGGATGCTCGGCGGATCGATGGAACGCCGCGACCTCGTCGAGTTTCTCGTCTCGGCCCCCCTCGCTCCTTCCGAATCCTGCGCGGAGAGCGTCGACCGTTTTTCCCTCTGGGTAAGGAAGAGCGCGGAGGCCGGGATCGCCGGCGAGCGAACCTGGACCGGCGAAAGCGCCGCGCTGGTCGAGAGGCTCAGGTCGACGTCCGAGCCCGGGGCGGAAGATCGAGAGGCGCTCGCCGCGGCGCTCGATGTCGACGCGCTCATCGCGAAGATCGTGCGCGCGCGCGAAGCGGTCCGAGGCCTCGCCGCGTGGCGGGATCTGACCCTGACCCTTTCGGGGCTCGTCGAAGAGCTTTTCCCGGAATCGGATGAGCGCCGCTCGGCGCAAGGCGAGATCGAGAGCCTCGCCGCGCTCGATACGATCGGTTCCCCGGCCTCGTTCGAAGCGTTCGCCCGCATCGCGGAGACGGCTCTCTCCGGGTCGGGGCGGAACCAGGGGCGGCTCGGCGGGGAAGGGGTCAATATTCTCACTCTCGAGCAGGCGCGCGGCCTCACCTTCAGGGCGGTCTTCATACCGGGGCTCGCCGAGAGAAGCTTCCCGACCGTGGTCCGCCAGGATCCCTTTCTGAACGACGCGGAGCGCCGCGGGCTCAACGCGCTTTCGGGGGGGGCGCTCCGCCTCTCCGAGAAACTGGAGCGTCTGAGCGAGGAAGCGCTCCTCTTCGCGCTCGCGCGCGCGGCCGCGCGCGAACGGCTCGTCATAAGCTACCCGCGATACGAGGAGGGGACGGGCAAGGAACGGATACCTTCCTCGTTCCTGCGGTTCATCGAAGGATATTCCCCCGACTGCGCTCGCGGAGACGTCCTCGATTCCGAGGGGGTTCCGCGGTGCGCGGCGGCCGCGCGCGGCGCTCTGCTCCTCAGCGAGCACGAGCTCGATTTCGGGAACGTCTCGTCGTTCCTGCGCGGAACGGGATACCTCCCGGATAACGCGTTCTTCTCGCGGGGCGGGCGGCTCGTCCGGGGCAGATACGGAACACGGAAGTTCACCCCGTACGACGGAGTCTTTTCCTCGAAAGAGGCCCTGGGCGAGCTTCGGAAAAAGCTCGAAGGGGAAGGAATGCGCTTCTCCCCGACGCCCCTCGAGACGTACGCGGGCTGCCCGTTCGACTTCTTTCTCGCCCGGTTGCTCGGAATCACGGTGCTGGAGGAGCCCGAGCGCGTCATTTCGATCACGCCGCCGCAGCGGGGAATCCTGATTCACCGGATCCTCGCGCGGATATTCGGCGAGCTCAAGAAGCACGGGCTCCTTCCCGTGAAGGACGCTCCCGCGGCCGAAATTCTCGCGATAGCCGGCCGGATCACCGAGCGCCTCCTCGATGATTTTCCGAAAACGGAGCCCGTCGGACTCCCCGTCTTCTGGGAGATGGAGAAGCGCCTCGTTCGCGAATCGGTCCGGCGCCTCCTCGAAGAGGAGCGGGTCGAGAAGGATGATTTCGTTCCGGTCGAGTTCGAGCGCTCGTTCGGGCGGACGGGGGACCCTTGTGACGTTTCGTACGACATCGGCGGGAAGGCGGTGCGTTTCCGCGGACGGATCGACAGGATCGACACCGCCGCCGGCGGCCGGTTCCGCGTCATCGACTACAAGACGGGAAGGCTGAACGGCAGGGACCAGGACCTCGCGCGGGGGAGCGCGCTGCAGCTTCCCATTTACCTCCTCGCCGCCTCCCGCATCCTCGGGCTCGACCTGTGTTCGGGGGAAGCGCGCTATCGGCACGTGGGAACGGGAGAGGGAAAGAGCGCGGTCGTCTTCTCGGGAAGCGCGTGGGACGAATCGAGCCCCCTCTTCGCGAAGATTATCGGCGTCATCGTAGGCGGCATCGAGCGCGGCATCTTCTTCGCGCCGGCAGACGAGCTGCAATGCAGAAACTGCGATATGCGGCTCGCCTGCCCGGCGGGCGTGTCGCGCCTCTTCGCGATCAAGGCGGCGAACGACGGACGGGCCCGCGAGTATCTCGAAATGCGCGGCGGGGGGGAGGAGGAATGAAGGACGGACGCACGCCCCTCGTCGATGCCGCGGCGCGCGAGCGCGCCGCCTTCGATCTCGACACGTCGTTCTGCGTGGAGGCGGGAGCGGGGACCGGCAAGACGAGCCTCCTCGTGAGCCGTTTCCTCTCGATCGTCGAGAGCGGGAAGGCGCCCTGCTCGAGGATCGTCGCGATCACCTTCACCGAAAAGGCCGCGGGGGAGATGAAGGTGAGGCTCCGGCGGGAGATCCGCACGCGCCTCGATGGCGCCTCTCTCTCCGCGGACGCGCGCGCGAATCTCGAGGCCGCCTTCGACGAGCTCGAGCGCTCGCCGATCTCGACGATCCATTCCTTCGCCGCGACGATTCTCCGGGAGCATCCGATCGAAGCGGGAATCGATCCCGATTTCACCCAGCTCGACGCGCTCGAGAGCGAGCTCCTGTTCGACGAATGCTGGAACGACTTTCTCATGGACGGAGCGGAGGCGTGGGGGAACGAGCTTCGGCGTTTCGTCCTTTTCGGCGGATCGATCGATACCTTGCGCTCGATCGCCGACATGCTCTACGCGCACCGGGCGGAGCGCTCGTGCGAGGGGCTCTTCGGTCGCGGCGCGGAAACACGGCGCGTGGTCCCGGCGCCGCGCCGATACGGGGAACGGCCGGGGGAGGCCCCCGGCGATACCGTCCCGGATGCGAACTCCGCGCTCAGGGAGGCGTTCGCCCGCGCGTCGGCGCGCCTCGCGGAGCTCGCGCGAGACCACTGCGTGAATCCCGAGGACCGCGGACGCGCGGCGATCGAGGATTTTGCCGGGGAAATGGGAGCGCTCGAGGTCCTCGAGGATGACGATCTCGCCTATTTCCTTCTCACGCGCCGGCTGCCGAAGAACAAGGGGAGCCAGGGGAACTGGCGCCCCGCCGAAACCTGCGCGGAGCAAAAGGAAATCTTCAAGGAGCTCGCCGCGCTCCAGGAGCTCGAGCGGACGCGCCTCTCCGACCTTCTCGGAGAGCGCCTCGAGCGATTTTTCGACGACTTCCTCGCCTTCA
>JBFYZM010000163.1:0-12054 GCA_041309505.1 Candidatus Krumholzibacteriota bacterium | reverse complement strand
TGTGCTCTTCCGATCTTTGTGAATCAGGCGCGCGTAATTGCTGCCGGAGGCGCGCTCCACGTCGGCGGGCGCGGCGCCTCGAATCGCGGCGAGCCGGTCGCGCACGATCGCCACGCGCGCCGGTTCGTTGCGCGTGCCGCGGTGCGGCTCGGGGGGCAGGTAGGGGCAGTCGGTCTCGAGGACGAACGCCGACGACGGGAGTATCCTCGCGAGCTCCGGCAACCTCGAATTCTTGTACGTGAGCGGGCCCCCGATGCCCAGAAGGAAACCGAGATCCATAGCCCGGCGCGCATCGTCGACGCCCCCGGGAAAGGCGTGGAAGATCCCTCCGACCTCCGACGCCCCTTCCTCGCGGAGTATCGCGATCGTGTCGTCGAACGCCTCGCGCGAGTGGACGACGATCGGCTTCTTGAAATAGAGCGCGATCCCGATTTGCCGCCGGAAGACCTCGCGCTGCCGCTCCCGCGGCGAGAGATCCCGGTAGTAATCGAGCCCCGTCTCGCCGACGGCGACGATCTTCTTCAGGAGAAGCCCTTCCTTGATCTTGTTCTCGAGGGCTTCGTCCCAATCTTTAGCGTCGTGCGGGTGTATGCCGAGCGCTCCGTAGACCTCGTCGTAGCGCCGGGTGAGGGCGATCGTATTGTCGACGGACCGCGCGTCGTAGCAGACCTGGAGCATTTCGCCCACGCCGGCCGCGCGGGCGCGCGCGACGACGTCGTCGAGGTCGTCCTTGAACTGGCTCATGTCGAGATGGACGTGGGAGTCGACGAGCATGCGCGCTTCAACCCTTCAGGAGATCGGCGCTGTCCACCTTGATGCGCGGGAAGAGCGGCACGGGCTGCGCGAGGGCGCTCGCGCCCGCCGCTTTCTCCGGAAGATCGTTCATCGTGAGCTTCTCGGCGCCGAGCTGGGCGAGCATCTCGGCCATCTTGCCCGGCATGAAGGGAGAGAGCACGACCCCCGAGGCCCTGAGCACGGCGAGGAGCTCGCGGAACATATCCTCGAGCTCGCCGCGCTTCGCGGGATCCTTGGCCAGATCCCAGGGGCGCTTCTCCTCGATGAACCGGTTCGCGCGCTGGATGACCGACCAGTAGGCGCCGAGCGCCCGCGAGAACTCCATGCGGTCCATGTAGCCCCGATACGCTTCGAGCGAACGCGCGAGCTCGGCGTAGAGCTCGTGCTCCGCCCCGAACGGCTGCGGCTCGACCGCGCCGCCGAGATATTTCGAGATCATCGTGACGGTGCGGCTGAAGAGGTTGCCGATGTCGTTCGCGAGATCCGCGTTGTAGCGGTTGAGAAAGACCTCGGCCGTGACGTCGCCGTCGCGGTCGAAGGGCACCTCGCGGAGCAGAAGGTACCGGAGCGCGTCGGAGCCGAAGGCCTCGACCATCCGCATCGGGTCGATGATGTTCCCGCGCGTCTTCGACATCTTCTCGCCGCCGAGCGAGATGAAGCCGTGCGCGAAGACCGAGCGCGGGGGCGCGACCCCTCCCGCCATGAGCATCGCCGGCCATATGACGCAGTGAAAGCGCGTGATGTCCTTGCCGATCACGTGCACGTCGGCGGGCCACCAGCGATCGAACATCTTCGTGTCGGCTCCGCCGAAACCGAGCGCCGAGATATAGTTCGTGAGCGCGTCGAACCAGACGTAGATCACGTGCGTCTCGTCGATCGGGAGCGGTATCCCCCACTCCTTGCCGAAACGCGAGATCGAGACGTCGTCGAGCCCGCCCTTGATGACGTTGATGACCTCGTTGAAGCGGATCTGCGGCCGCACGAATTCGGGATTCTTCTCGAAGAACTCGAGGAGCGGCTGCTGGAACCGCGAGAGGGCGAAGAAATAGTTCTCCTCGCTGATCGTTTTCGGCGGGAGCTTGTGCTTCGGGCAGAGACCGTCGACGAGATCCTTCTCGACGATGAACTCCTCGCACGATTCGCAGTAGAGCCCTTCGTACTTTCCTTTATATATGTAGCCGTTCGCGTGAATCCGCTCGAAGAGCGTGCGCACCGAGAGAACGTGCCGCGCTTCCGTCGTGTGGATGAAGTCGTCGTACGAGATGTCGAGCGCCTTCCACGCGGCCTGGAACTCCGCCGACATCGAGCGGCAGTATTCGCGGGGGTCGAGCCCGCGGCTCCGCGCCTCGCGCTCGACGTTCGTGCTGTGCTCGTCGTTCCCCATGAGGAAATGGACGTCGAAGCCCGAGAGGCGCTTGTAGCGCGCCATTGCGTCGGCGCCGATCTTCTCGTACGCGGTGCCGAGATGCGGCTTCTGGTTCACGTAATCGATCGCCGTCGTTATGTAGAATCGTTTCGTATCCATTTACCGTCCCGGCGGGCGATCCTTCCCGCCGTTTCTGCCGTTCCTGGGATTTCTTCCGCCTCTGTCGTTTCTCTCGTTCTTCTCGCTTTTCTCGACCGCGTCGTTCTTCTCGATCTTCGCGGCTCCCGGCTCCTTGCGCAGCTCCTCCTGCAGAACCTCGAGCTTGACCTCGACCTGGTTCTTCTCCGCGTCGCTCAGGATGACGGTCCGATTGAATATATCGACCTTCTCGATGCGGTGCTCGCCGCCGAAGACCCGTATCTTGCTCCCGATTTTCGGGATGTCCTTCGTGAGATCCTTGTAATACTCGAGCTCGTAATCGAGACAGCACATGAGGCGCCCGCACGCCCCGGAGATCTTGGACGGCGTGAGCGGGAGATTCTGGTCCTTTGCCATCTTGAGGGACACCGGCTCGAAGTCCTTGAGGAACGTCGCGCAGCAGAGGCGCCGCCCGCACATCCCCATCCCGTCGAACCGGCGGGCCTCGTCGCGCACGCCGATCTGCCTGAGATCGATGCGCGTGCGGAACACCCCGGCCAGATCCTTCACGAGCTCGCGGAAATCGATCCTGCCCTCCGAGGTGAAATAGAAGGTGATCTTGTTTCCGTCGAACTGGCATTCGACGTCGACGAGCTTCATCGGCAGCTTGTGCTCGGCGACCTTCTGCTGGCATATCTTGAGCGCTTCGGATTCCTTCGTCCTGATCTCTTTCAGGTGCTCGACGTCCTTCTCGGTCGCGTGGCGGAGGACTTCCTTCATATCGGCTTCGATCTCGCCCGCTTCCGCGCGCGTGAGCGATATGATCTGCCCCATGTCCTCCCCGCGGTCCGCCTGGACGACGCAATAATTGCCGGTCCGGAGGTACAGGGCCTTCGCGTTCCGGAAGAACTCTTTCCGCTGAGCCTTGAATTGAACTTCGATAACTTCCATAGGCCTCAATCTAATACCACGCGTGCGTCAAATCAAGAAACAGATGAGAAAGCGTCAGCTCCAGATCCGCGTTCCGGCGGAGGCTCTCGATCGCGGCTGATATCTTCCGGACGTCGCCCGGGAGGTCCCGCGCGGCCGCCGCCGCGAGCCGCCCGGCCCCGATCGCCTCCGCGAGAACGCCTTTTTCGGTCTCCTGCAGGCGCCCGTCGCGATTCCTGATCAGAAGGCCGAAGAGAATCGTCATCTCCTCGAGGAGCTCCGCGATATCCTCGCGCGAATAGCCCCGGTTGCGTCTCCTCGCCTCGCTGTAGCCCGCGAGCTCTTCCGCCTCCGCGATCAGCTCCTTCGACTTCCCGTCGACGACGAGCGCGACGACCGCCGCGGCGTCCTTCCAGAGCGCGAGGAAACGCTCCTCGAGAAGGTTGATGCCGCGGCGAAGGTTCCCCTGGGCGAGCGCCGCGAGCCGCTTCGCCTCCTCCTTCTCGACCGAATAGAACTCCTCGAGAAAACCGGCGATCGCCCCGGGCGCGAGCGGATCGAAGCGGATCTCGTAACAGCGGGAGCGGATCGTCGAAAGGAGCCTGTCGGGATACTCGGTCACGAGAACGATCGCGGCCGAAGCGGGAGGCTCCTCGAGAAGCTTGAGCAGCGCGTTCTGGGCCTCCGCCGTCGCGAGGTGCGCCTCGAGGATCGCGACGACGCTGCGCTTCCCCTCGAACGGGTGCTTGGAGAGCGCCTCGATGACGAGCCGCACGAGATCGATGCCGATGCTCCGGCCCCGGTTGCCGAACTCCCCGCGCGCGAAAAAGTCCTCGCGCCTGCTTTCGAGAACGAGCGGAAGGCCGGTATCGATCTCGCCGTGGGGGACCGGATAGATGAGATGGAGGTCGGGGTGCTCGAGGGTCCGGATCTTCGAGCAGGCCTCGCATCGCTCGCCGGCGCCGCACGGTCCCTCCGCGCTCCGCCGCACGCAGTTGAGCGCCGCGGCGAGCTTCACGGCCATGAGCTCCTTGCCGGCGCCCTCGGGCCCCGCGAAAACGAGCGACGGGGGCAGCTTCCCCGACGCGGCGAGCCCCTCGATGAGCGGCCCGACGCGCGTCTGCGCGCGCGCGATCGCCTCCGCCGCCGCGAGAATGTCCATGTTCGACGCACCCTTTCGAACGACCGCGCCGGGCGCGGCCCCGCGGTGAGCGCCTATCTCCCGAGCCACTCGGCCGGGTCGAGCGCCTTCTTCGATTTCCGTATCTCGAAATGGAACGCGTTCCCCGTCTCCGACGCCCCTCCCGCCTCCGCGATGACGTCCCCCGCGTTCACCATCGCGTCCTTCTTGACGAATATCTTCGACGTGTGCGCGTAGAGCGTGTAGTACCCCTGGCCGTGCGCGACGATGATGCAGTTGCCGAAGCCGGGCAGCAGGCTCGCGTACTCGATCTTCCCGCGGGCGACCGCGCGCACCGGGGATCCGGCGCGCGCCTCGATGTCGACGCCCGGATTGAACGTCACCGTCCCGAACTCGGGATGCTTCGACTCGCCGAATCCGCGCACGCGCTTCCCCTCGACGGGAGGATTCATGCGTCCCTTGAGCGCGGGGAAATCCTTTCCCGCGGCCGATTCCCAGGCCTCCGGGGCGCCCGCGGTCCGTTCCTTCTCGAACGCCTCGATGATGGCGAGGAGATCCCGCTCCGCGCGCGCGAGCTGCTCGATCCGCTTCTGATGGCTGCTCTTGCTCGTCTTGAGCTCGGCGAGCGATTTCGTGCGCTTCTTCTCGTTCGCCTTGAGCCGCGCGAGCTCCCGCTCCTTCTCGCGCCGCGCGGATGTCGCCTGCGCGAGCGATTCGGTGAGGTTCGCCTCCCGGCGGGCGATCTCGGTCTTCTGCTTGCGCACTTCCTCGACGAGGTTCGCGTCCCGCGCGGCTATCGTCGAGAGAAACTTGTACCGCTGGAGAAGGTCGCCGAAGTCGTTCGCCTGGAGGAGCTCCTGCCACGTGTGCTGCGGCCCGCCCTTGTACATTTCCCGCAGCCGCTTCGCGAGTATGACGCGCCGGCGGTCGAACACCTTCTCGCTGTAATCGAGATCCTGCACGATGCGTCCCATCTGCTGCACGAGCATATCTTCCTTCTCCGAGATGCCGGCGAGGAGGCGTTTCGTGAGCTTCTCCTCCCGGGTGAGCTTGTCGAGATACCCGGCGATGTCCTTTTCCTTCCGCTCGACCTCCTCGATCTTCTTGCGCTCCGCGGCGATTTCCTGGCGGAGCTTCTGAAGCTCCGCGTCCTTCGCCCGCATCCGTTCGTCGAGGGTGCCCCCTCCCTGCTCCTGGGCGGCCGCCGCGGCGGCCAGCGCGCAGAGCAGCGCGGCGAGCGGGACGAGCGTTTTCCGGACATCCTTCCAGAGCATGTTCAGACCGCCGTTCGGCACGGTTACACTTTGAGGAAGCGCCGCATCGCCCCGTAGCTCGCGAGGGCACCGAGCAATGCGCAGAAAACGACGAAACCGAATATCGAATCTCCGCGCAGGAACATCACGCCCGGCAGGAATCGCTGCGCGAACCCGTGGATCACGGCGAGGAGCGCGATCGCGAGGAGCGAGGACACCGCTCCCTGGAACGCTCCCTCCACGAGGAACGGGATGCGGATATACGCGTTCGTCGCCCCGACGAGCTTCGCCACCTCGATGGCCTTCTGCCTCGTGAGCACGGTGAGGCGCACCGTGTTCGCGATGACGAAGATCACCGCAAGAAGGATGATGACGCCGATGCACAGATCGACGACGTAGAATCCCCGCACGAGCTTCTCGCCGCGGCCGAGCCATTTCTCGCCGTAGCGGAACTCCTCGACGCCCTCCCATTTCCCCGCGTCGCCCGCCAGTTTCTCCAGGTATTCGGAGCGGATGTACTCGGGCTTCAGCTTGACGCGGTAGGCGTCGGGAAGCGGGTTGCTCCCGAGCGCGTCGAGCATGTC
The DNA here is from genome assembly GCA_041309505.1 of Candidatus Krumholzibacteriota bacterium. Classification (GTDB taxonomy): domain Bacteria; phylum Krumholzibacteriota; class Krumholzibacteriia; order Krumholzibacteriales; family Krumholzibacteriaceae; genus SSS58A. The sequence continues at coordinate 5,847 of JBFYZM010000163.1, read as the reverse complement.
CTTGCTGTCCCCGAGATCCTTGCGGAACGAGGCGAGCGCCTCCTCCTTCGAAACGAAAACGACTTCCTCGACTCCCTCGAGGCCGAGGAGTTTCATCTGGATTTCGCGCGACGTCGAGGCCGCGACGCCGTCCTCGAGATAGACATAGGCCCGCATCTCCTCGCTCGCCCGGTCGATGACCGACTGCACGTTGAGCGTGAGGAGGATGAACACGACGAGGATGAGGAGGCACAGCCCCATGATCACGATCGAGAAGGCGTTCGCCGCTTTCCGGCGCGCCATCATCGTCGTCGATTCGCCGACCACGTATCGAAACTGGTTCAGATTCACCGGCGATCCCCCCTGTCCCCCGTGATGTCCCGATCCTCGAGACGATCGGCCTTCTCGCTGATCTTCGAGTCGGCGATCCTGTCGCGCAGGTCGCCGACGTAGATCATGTCCTTGTCCTTCACGACCCGGCCCCCGTCGAGGTAGATGATCCTCTGCCCGAAGCTCTTGACGAGGTCGAGGTCGTGCGTCGCCATGAGCACGGCCGTGCCGCCCGCGTTGATCTTGAACAGGAGCTCGAGAATGCTCCGGGTCACGACCGGATCGAGGTTCCCCGTCGGCTCGTCGGCGAGCAGCACCGAGGGTCGGTTGGCGACGGCGCGCGCGATCGCGACCCGCTGCTGCTCCCCGCCCGAAAGCTCGTGCGGAAAATCGTACCGCTTGTGGTAGAGCCCGACGCGCATGAGGATGTCGGTGACCTGGTGCTTGACGTCGCCGATGCCGGCGCCCGCGACCTTGAGCGCGAGGGCGACGTTTTCGAAAACGGTTCGATCGTCGAGGAGGCGGAAGTCCTGGAACACGATGCCGATCTTGCGCCGGAGATTCGGGATCGTGCCCCGCTTCATCTTCGTCGATACGTACGGCCCGACGACCACCTGCCCCGAGCTCGGAACGTCGTCCATGTAGATCATGCGGAGCAGCGTGCTCTTGCCCGCGCCGCTGCGCCCCACGAGGAACACGAACTCCCCGTTCGTGACCTGGAGATTGATATCGTGGAGGCTGAAATGCTTTCCGAAGGTCTTCGAGAGATGGTACACGCCGACGATGATTCTCTGGTCCTGTTCCATTTTCACGCTTTCCCGCGGGCCGCGCGACGGCCGCTATCCCCGGCCGCCCGCCCGCCACGCGCGGCGCGCGAGGCAGCATTCGACGGCGAGGGCGAACGCGCTCGCGAGGCTGCCCGTTTCCGCCGTGCCCGTTCCGGCGATGTCCCAGGCCGTGCCGTGACAGACGGACGTCCGCACGACCGGAAGCCCGATCGTCATATTCACGCCCTCCCCGAAGCCTCCCGCCTTGAAGGGAATCATCCCCTGGTCGTGGTAGAGGGCGACGAACGCATCGTACCCTTTCCCCTCCCATTTGTAAAACATTGTGTCCGCGCTCAAGGGGCCGTCGACGAGATGCCCCTCCGCGCGAAGCGCATCGAGGCACGGCCGAATCGTGTCGCGCTCCTCCGTTCCGAGGACCCCGCCGTCTCCGGCATGCGGGTTGAGCGCGGCGACGGCGATCCGCGGGCGCTCGACGCCGAAGAGCTCCCGGAGCGAGCTCTCGGTGACGCGCACGCCCGCCGCGATTCTCTCCGCCGTCACCGCCGAGGGCACGTCCCTGAGCGGGATGTCTCTCGTGAGGATCACGATGCGGAGTCCGCGCGAGACCATCATCATCTGGCACTCGGGCGCGTCGAAGAGGCCGGAGAGAAGCTCGGTGTGGCTCACCCTCGAGTAGCCGGCGAGCGCGAGCGCTTCCTTCGAAATCGGACCCGTGACGATGCCTTCGACGAGCCCCCGCTTCGCGAGCGCGGCGGCGGCTTCGATCGCTCGGCCCGAAGCGCGGCCTCCTTCGGCGGTGGGGCGGCCGAGGCGATAGGCCGTCTCCTCGCCCGTATCTATGTAGAGGGGAAACGAATCGGGGGCCTCGAGCGCGGCAGCTTCCGCGAGCGGAATCACGCGGGCTGCCCCGCACGCGCGTGCCGGGAGCCAGCTCGAAAGCGCCGCGTGCGCGCCGACGACGTACACGTCCGCACCGGAAAGAGCCCGCGTCGCGAGGAGCGACCCCGTTATCTCGGGGCCGACGCCACCTGGGTCCCCGACGGTGAGCGCGAGACGCACCCTGCTCTCAGACATCCCATCCCTCCCCGTCCCCCGTTTCGATCCGGGCTTCCCGGATGACGCGAAAGTATCGCTCGCGGTCTTTCCGCGGCACCTGCCCCGCGGGGATCTCGAGAATCTCGACCGCCGTCACCGCGCGCGGATAGCGGATCTCGACGACGTCGCCCGGCCGGACCTCCGCGCTCGCTTTCGCTTTTTTGCCGTTGATGGAAATGCCGCCCGCCTCGCATCCCTTGTGCGCCTGGCTCCGCGTCTTCACGAGGCACAGAGCCTTGAGGAGCAGGTCGATTCTCACCGGGGTCATTCTCCCTTTATCGCGATGTCGTAGTTCTTCTTGAGTTCCTCCACGTACTCGCCCATCTTCTCCATGATCTTCTTCTCGACGAGGAGCCTCCGCACCTGGTCCTTCGCCTCGTCGTACGTGTATGTTCCCGCCTCGTTCCAGCTCAGGACCTTGACGACGCGAAAGCCTCGCTCCTCCTTCATGACGGGAGAGAGCCCGCCCGCGGGCACGCCCTTGATCGCTTCTTTGAACTGGTCGGGCAGGTTCTTGATCTCGACCGCGCCGAAGACTCCCCCTTTGTCCTTCGTGCCGTAATCGCCCGAGTATTGCGCCGCCGCTTGCGCGAAATCGGCGCCCTGCGCGATTTCCGTCCGAACGCGTTCCGCCAGCTTCGCCGCCGCCTCGACGTCTTCCGGCGCCGCTTCGGCGCGCACGAGAATATGCCGCAGGGTGACCTGGTCGCCTTCGATCTTCTCGATCTTGATGAGATGATACCCGAACTCGGTGAGAACGGGCCCGCTCACCGTTCCCACCGCGACCGTGCGCGCCGCATCGGCGAACGGAGGATTGCCGAGCTCGTCGAGGTTGAGGGTCCCGAGGCTGCCTCCGAATTTGGCGCTCGGGCAATCCGAATACTCCTTCGCCGTCGCCGCGAACTCCGATCCGGCCTTGAGCTTCGCCTCGATCGCCGTGATCTTCTCGAGCGCTTTCGCGAGCACCGCATCGGAGGGTTTCGGCACGACGAGGATGTGCGCGATGGATACGGACGGTTCCTTCTGCGGGAACTCGGAGAGATGCGCCTTGTAATACTCGCGCACCTCAGCCTCCGTCACCTTAACGTCCGGCAGCAGCTTCTGATATATTATCTTCTCTCTCAGGAGAAGGGTCCTGATATTATCGCGGTATCGATCGCGCAGCGCGTCCATCGTGAGCCCTTCCGCCGCGAGCTGCCGTTCGAACGCTTCGTCCCCACCGATCTCCGTCTTTTTCTGCTCTATCCAGCGATCGATTGCCGCCTCCAGATCCTTGTCCTCGACCCTGATATTGTCCCGGTCCGCCTGGATCATGAGCAGCGCCATAGCGATGAGGCTGTTGAGCGCCTCCTGCCGCAGCGTCTTTTCCTCGTCGGGCGGAAGTGACGTTCGCTCCGCCTGCATAAGGAAGTTCCTGATCTCGCTGTCCACCTCGCTCTGGAAGATCGCGCGGTCCTCGACGGTCGCGACGATCCGGTCGACGTAGGTTTTCGCGCTCGTCGTATCGGGGACGCGCCCCTGTGCCGATGCGCCCGCGCCCGTCGAATCGGGGGGGAGCGCCTGAGCGAACGCGCCGGCGCACGGCGTGTGCGTGACTAGTGCGGCCGCGCATATCGCGCAGGCGGCCGCGAGGATCTTCCGGTGATGCATCGTTCCTCCTCTTTCGTTTTCAGGGAGTCCACGCCGTATCGGCGTCCTCGTACGTCCCGGCCGTGTCCGCCTGCGGCCCGCTTTCGGCGGGGCGCAGGTACGATTCGTCCTTGTACGCGATGTCGGCCTTCGCCTTGAGCGATTCGAGGAGCTCGCGATAGGCCCTTTTCCGCTTCTCGAGCATGAGGGTGTTCATGATCTGCTCGCGCACGTCGTCGAGCCCGACCGAAATGAGCGCCTCGCGCACGTCGTCGAGCCTGAAGATATGGTAGCCGAAATCCGATTTGACGACCCCGGTGACCTCGCCCGGTTTCATGGCGAAGACGATCGCCTCGAGCTCGGGAATCATGTTCCCCTTCGTGAGATAGCCGAGATCGCCGCCCCGCTTCGCGCCCGCGTCGATCGAGTAGCGGTTCGCGACCCAGGCCCAGCCCCTCGTCTTGAGGAGCCCCGCCGCCCGGGCGGCGTCTTCGGGGGTGCCCGCGAGAATCTGGCTCACGCGGTACTCGTTCATGTACTCGCGCTCATGGGCGACGTAGTACGCCGCGACCTCCTCCTCGCTCACCTCAGTCCGCTTGCGAAGCTCGGCGAATACGAGGTAGTCGGCGAGAAACTGCTGCTCGAGCTCTTTCAGGCGCGCCTCGACGTACGGATCGGTCTTGAAACCCCGGCGGATCGCCTCCTGCCGGAGAACCTCCATATCGACCCAGCGGCGGACAAAGTCCCGCCGCTCTTCGAATGTCGGTGGAATCTGTTCGTCCTCGGGAACGAGCCTGTTGAGATCGCCGCCGGTGAGCACGGCGTCCCCCACGCGGACGATTTCGCCCGTTTTATCGCCGGCCGCTTTTCCCGGCTCGTTCCCCTTCCCGCACCCGCCGACGGCAAAGAGCACGAGGAGAAAGAGGATTTTCGCCTCCCGTGCCCCGATCATATCGATGCGCCCGCCTTATCGCGGCATCTGCAGCTGCTGTTGCTGTTCCTGCAGTTGCTGCTCCCGAGCCTTTTGCTCGAGCACGGCCTCGCTCGGCCGCGTCCTCGAGAGATCCGTCTTCTTCAGGTTCCGCACGTTGGTCTTGATCGTGAAATCCTCGCGCCACTTCGAGAGCTTCTCCTTGAGGAGCTTCTCTGCCCGGTCTTCCTGCATTTTCGACCTCATGGCCTGCGCGGCGCTCGCGTACGGCATCGGCTGGGGCGCCTCGATCTGCTCGAGCTTGACGACCGCCCATCCTCTCGGCACCTGGAACGGATCGGAGATCTGCCCGGGGGTAAGCGAGAACGCGATCTCGTCGTAGTCGGGGAAATGCCCCTTCGGGACGAGCCCGCCCGTCCCGCCGCCGCTCCGGATCGCTTCGGGATCATCGGAGAACTTCTTCACGAGCTTCGCGAAATCCTCCCCCTTCCGCGCCAGCGCGGCCGCCTGATCGGCCTTCGCCTTGTCGCTCACGAGAATGATCCTGAACTCGCGACGCTCCGGCGAGGAGATATTGGCCTGATTCGCGTTGTAATAATCCTGGACTTCCAGGTCGCTCACGCTGACCTCGTTCTTCACCTGGTCCTCGTAGAACTTCCACGTGAGTATCATTTCTTTCTTCGCCTGGAGCCCCTTCGCGACCTCGGGTATGTCCTGAACCTTGAGCACGTTTTCGACGTAGGCCGGCAGAGCGGCGTCCCAGATGCGCCGGTGTATCGATTCGACGATCTTCGCCTTCCCGAACTTATGGAACTCCCGATCGGGAAGACCCAACTCGCTGTGAATCTTCATGTAATCCCTGAGCGTGTAGGAGCCGTCGGCGTACTGGGCGAGGAGCATATCCTGATACTGCTCCGGGATCTCGAGCTTCGGCGCGTTATCGCGCGTCACCTTGTAGGTGATGATGTCTTGGCTCGGGATGTCGGGAGGAAGGTTGTTGTATATCACGTCGACCGCTTCGGGATAGATGACGAGCCCGATATCCTTCTCGATCTTCTTCTTCATATCGGCGATCATCTTCTTCTGCTTGTCCCC